>QQUK01000015.1 GCA_008501655.1 Calditrichota bacterium | reverse complement strand
GGTACTTTTTCTGCAGGTGGTATGATGATGTCCACCTCGACAATGAAAGAAAATTATCTGATGGATGGTGTTGTTCTGGAAGCTCCCGAAGGGAATATCTTCTTTAGAATGACCGGTCCTGAAAAATCCTGTGCTGCCATGGGAAACGCTTTAATGATGGTTGTTGAATCGGCTAAAAAAGCTTAGTTTAAAATTTTAATATTAAAAAAAACCCGCTTTATTAAGCGGGTTTTTTTTATAGTTTTCTGATGAGAGCGATCGGTCTGTTGGGAGGTTCGTCTTCATCTATCGGTTTGTTTAAATCCCAGTCTGACCACCAGCCGACAAATTCAAAATCATTTCGTTTGTTGATATAATTAAGAAATTCCGCGGGGAGAATAGCTCTGTTTCTTTCAATCATTTCAAATTTTTGTCTGCGGCCTTTGTCATTTACATTGACAGTCCAGATTTCTTCATAGAGGTTATTATCTGAATCAAGTAGACGGATGTTGAATTTGGAACCGATTTCAATCCCGTCTTTTTCCACAATAAATTCATTTTCATCAAGAGTTGTCGGGTCTGTAAACTGGATACACCAGTCGAGAAAATAAAGACCTCCCGGATTCAACATATTGCTGATAGAATCAAAATGCGAATTTATTTCCTGCATTGAGTTTATATAAAGAGAACCAAGCATCACAAAAACAAAATCGACTTTTTGCTTATAAGTAAATGCAACCATATCCTGTTCGATAAGATTTATTTTTGGTTCGATATCTTTCCATTTATAGGCAGCATAGTCAAGCATGTTGCGATTGATATCGAGTCCATGATAGCGGTAGCCGGATTTTGTTAAATGACCAGCATGAGGGGCATGGCCACAAGCAATTTCAAAAACGTCTTTTGCCTCTCTTTTTGAAAAAGTTGTGATACAGGACTGTAAGAATTCAGATTCTTTTTTTATGTCTCTGAATGAAAAAGCAGCCTCATAATAAACCGGGTTGTCGTACAACATGTATCGTACCTTTCTTGTTACTAGATAGTGTCGTCCAATAGATATGTTTTCGTAGAGAAGATGGAGTGGATTTAAGAGAAACGGGGAAAATTGTCTAAATATTGAACTTGCTCCTATCCCTATTTAGAGAGAAAATACCGCAAAAAGTAAACTTTTTTGAAGATTTTCAGTATTTATATATAATACATAGAATGGTTTCGGTCTGAAACATATTTTGCACCTGTCAGTTTTCACTTGAATCAGGCATTGGAGTAATGTATTATATAGCCTAAGTGAAACTGGTAAAAGAAATTATCGAAATCTAAGAGAAAGAGTTTTTTGAAAGAACAGGAAATGCAGCTAATTTCTGAGGCGCTTGGCGGTTCTCAGAAAGCATACCGAATATTAACCGAACAGCATCAGAACTCGGTTTTTCATATTATTTATAAGATAGTCAGGGATAAAGAGACTGCAAATGATCTTGCCCAGGAAACGTTTATGAAGGCGTTTGCCTCACTTGCCAGTTACCGCTCTGAATACCGTTTTTCGACCTGGTTATATAAGATTGCTGCCAATTGTTCTATCGATTTTCTGAGAAAAAAGAAGATTAATGCTCTTTCTTTGGACCAGGAACTGGAAACAAAAGATGGTTCAGTCGGTTTTGAAGTCCCCGATTACTCCTATCACCCCGAACAGGAGTTAGTTAGAAAACAGACCCGTTTTAATATCGAAGAGGCGATCGAGTCGCTTCCAGAAAAATATAAAGAAGTTATCATTTACAGGCATAAAGATGATAAATCATATGAAGAAATAGCCGATTTATTAGATATACCGGTTGGAACGGTAAAAGCACGGATTTTTCGTGCCCGAGAGCTATTGAAGAAAAAATTACGTTCCATTACGTAATACAACCTTTTTGGGAATATGATGAAACAGATCTTTATTCTTGTCAGCAGTATACTTTTATTTAGTATTTCGGCATTAGCCGGTGAGTTTACTTTTGAATATCAGAAGATTATTGATGTTACTTCGGACCATGTCAATATTGATTTGACTATGTTCAAAGGGAAAGTAACTGTTATCGGCAGTAATTCCGACCGTGTTATCATTGATGCGGTCAAAACAATCCGGGCATCGAACCGGGATGAAGCGGAAGAGGTTGCTGATCATATCGAGATTAAAGTCGCTGATAATTCAGCTAATTTAATTATAGAGACAAACTATTTGAAAATGATAAACCGCAGTCAGTCTTTCTGGACCAAGTTTTTAGGTTCTTCGGATTCCGAAGCATACGGGCAGGTAGATTATTATATTCAGGTTCCACCGCAAACTTCGGTGAAGATAAACAGTATGGAAGCTATTGTCGAAGTTGCATCTCTTGAAGGGAATGTGGATATTAAAAATAATTCCGGACTGTTCCGTGCTGAATATGTGTATGGTTCGGTAACCGTTTCACAGCCTGTGGGAATGATTGATTTGAACTGGATCGAAGGTGATATCCGGATTAAGTCAAATTCATCAAAGATTAATATCAAGCAGCTGATGGGTGCTATTGATCTGGCGACTTATTCGGGTGAAGTTCATATCGAAACGGAACTTGAGTCACCAAAAGATTATTACATCGAGACGACTTCGGGAGCCGTAACTTTTTCGGTACCGACTTCAGCAGCGGGTGCTTTAAATGTCCGTACTGAAACGGGAAATATAAAAACTGAATTTCCGGTAACTGTTAAGTCGGTTTCACGTAAAAACTTTATAGGTAACTTCGGTGCCGGTGGTCCGACAATTAATATCGTTTCAACTACCGGTGATGTAGAAGTAAGCGAATTTTAATAGTATTATATTTACATAGGATGTAAATATTTTGAGAAAATTTCTTATCATAGCAGTATTCTTTCTCTGTGCTTCAACTTTGCAATCACAGACATCAACTCCTCCGGCAGATACAATATTTAACGAGATTATTTTGACTGAACGAGGTGTTGTTGCAGTTGATACAGCAGGGGATGACTGGTACTATGATTTTATTTTAGATAAGTTTGTTGAGGGGACGATTCCGCAGACGGAAGATATTATTGATGAATCAGCACCGGTTGTCGCCAATCAGGTTCCTGTGGAAGAACGGGCGATAAATCTCAAACAGATAAAAAACTTCAAAAGTAATATTATAATTGAATCAGATGAGTATGTTGTTCATGATATAATCGCAACCGGCAGAGTGACAGTAAAAGGCTGGGTTCAAGGAAATATTCGGGCGCTTGATAACCGGGTCCTGGTTACATCAACCGGTCAGGTGGATGGAGATGTTATTGCCCCAACGGTTATTATCCGTGACGGCGGAGTTGTGCTGGGGGAGATTGTCGAGGGAGAGGATGCTATAAACTTTCCATCGTTTCCGACTGAGTTTTCTGAAGTCGGGATGGTTGTAATCATTGTCATAATGTTTTTCATGTTTGTAACAATTTTTATGATCAATGCATTGATGCCGAAAAAACTCCAGGTGATAGCTGATTGTTATAATAGCTATACGATTAGAAATACATTGTTAGGATTTTTAGCTTTTATGATGATGCCTCTGGTAATAGCCCTTGTTGTCATAACAATAGTCGGGATTCCGCTTGCCTTGTTTGTCCCGTTGGTTTATCTGGCTGCAAGTATCATCGGGATTGGCTGTTTTGCTCATAATTTAGGTGGACGAATCTCACGCCGTTTTCTTGGAGGAGATAAAAACAGATATTTCCAGACATTTGTCGGTTTTTCTATTTTTGCTATAACCTGGATTTTAGGAATCAGCCTTTTTACCGGTAATCCAGAAGATTCTCCGGAATTCGGTTTTGGTATTTTTCTTTTTGTCCTTTCAATTGTCATTACCTTTGTCCCATTTTATGGAGGGATAGGTGCATCGCTGTTGACCCGATTCGGGTTCAAGCCTTATAAAAGCTGGAAAGATAAACATGCATCCGATGGACCCTCACCGGCTCCGGCACCACCTCCAATACCGACTGTTCCGGATATTAATCCGCCTCCGCCATCCCCGGGACCTCATTCCCCTGATAAACATTAGAATATAATTGAAACTGTTCACAGTCCTTTTCGTAAATTAAATTAGTAATAAAAACGAGACATGGTAAGGATGGTAAAATGAAACGTTCAGTGAAAATTTTAGGAATATTTCTCTTTTGCTCGGCTGTTGTTGTCTATGCCGGCGGGTTTGAAGAGGAAACAACAACGGTTGAGATACAAAAAGCTGACCGGGTAATTGTAAATTGTGATCTTGGTGCGGGTGAATTTCGAATTAATCCCGGGGACATTTCTGAAGCGGCGATTGTGGATGTAAAATTTGACCCGAAAGTAATCAGATACGATATTGATTCAGATTACCGCGGAAGTCGCTGCTATATTGATATGGAAAGTGATGTCCGGAGACATTCCAATATTGATAGTGAAGGAAATGTTTGGGATATTCAGTTTTCTACCCGTTACCCTCTTGAGTTAGATATGGATATAGGTGCTTGTGAAGCTGAGTTTGAGCTTGGCGGTATCCCTCTTGAAGAATTTAATCTTGATATTGGTGCAGCATCCGGTGAGATTCTATTTTCAGAACCGAATCCTTCGAGACTTGAAGAGATTGAAATTGATGCCGGGGCATCATCGCTGACCATGGAGATGATCGGGAATGCTAATTTTAAAGAATTTTCATTTTCCGGCGGAGCGGGCTCTTTTGATTTGGATTTTCGGGGAAAATATAACAGCGGTACAGCGTATATAGATATTGATGTCGGTTTAGGATCCGGTGATATTATTCTTCCGAAAGATGTTTCGGTAAGAATCGAGTATGACGGTTCAAACTGGTTTTCATCGGTAGATATAGATGACCGTCATTTAGATGATATTGATGATGGTATTCTTGAATCGAGAGATTTTGAAGATGCTGATACCCGAATTGTTGTAAGATTGAATGTCGGTATGGGTTCACTTGATGTAAAATTCAGATAATCATAGATTTAACCAAAAAATATTGGCACATTCCGCTTGCTGATGGTTATAAAAACTACTTATAATCAAAAGCAGGCGGATTTTTTTTGCTTTTGCTGAACTGACAGTTATAAATATTGTTACGCTTAGTAACAACACAGGAGAAAAGATGAGAAAAATTGTTTTAAGTATATGTTTATTCCTTTTTCCGGGACTGCTTTATGCGACGCCGGCTATTCAGAATGAAATTTATCAGGCTCGTGAAAATGTAATGCCGGCTCTTGTGCATATCCAGCCGGTGATTAAAAATTTTCAGACCGGCGAAATGGAAAAACAGGCTGTTATCGGTTCCGGAGTGATATTTCATCCGGATGGTTATGTCGTCACAAATTACCATGTCGCTGGTAAAGCAGAGCGGATTATCTGTACGCTTAATGATAAAGAGATTGTTCCGGCAACATATATCGGGGGTGACCCGATGACGGATATATCGGTTATTCAGCTTGATTTGGAAAATTACACCGGAAAGATACATATCGCCGAGTTTGGTGATTCTGATTCGGTACAGGTTGGCCAATATGTTATGGCAATGGGCTCTCCGCTTTCACTTTCCCGTTCGATTTCACTTGGAGTAATTTCTACTAAAGACAGATATTTTTCATCCGATGTCCGGCTTCCCAGCGGAGAACGTACCGGTCGATATAATCTCTGGCTGCAGACTGATGCTGCTATCAACCCGGGGAACTCCGGTGGACCGCTGGTTGACTTGAACGGAAAGATTGTCGGTATTAATTCAAGAGCACAGATGTTCGCCAATAATATAGGATTTGCAATTCCGATAAATATTGTTAAGAGAGTAGCAAACGAGGTGATAAAAAATGGGAAAGTCACCCGTAGTTGGATAGGACTTCATTGTCAGCCGATGCAGGATCTTGAAGGGTATTTTGGAACCAACCGGAACTCGGGCGTACTGATTTCATCGATTGATGCTGACTCCCCTGCAGAGCATGCTTTTCTCAAAGCAGGTGACATTGTGTTAAAGGTAAATGATACACCGGTTTCAGCAAGATTTGTCGAGGAACTTCCTTTGTTTTATAATATGATTGCCCAGTATGCACCGGGAACAAGCATCGCTTTGGAAGTAAAACGAAATAACGAAGTTTTTAATTTCAATGTTGTAACAAAAAAACTTGGTGATCTTCAGGGTGAAGATTTTGAATGTAAAGACTGGGGATTTACAGTCAAGGCAATTACAAAGCAGATGCAGATTGATAATCAGCTTGAAGATACAGTCGGTGTGTATGTCGTTGGAGTGAAGAATATCGGTGCCGGAGACGGCGGCGGACTGCGGAGACGAGATGTAATCAAAAAGGTAAACGAAACCGAGATTGTGGAATTTACCGACTTTACTTCTTCATACAACCAGATGGTGCTTGAGAAAAAGGAAAAGATTCTTTTGACAATAAATAGAGGCGGGGCAACTCGTTATGTTTTACTTGATATATCGGATATTGAAGGGATGAAAACTGATGGATAAAACAGTAAGATTTGCTTTTACTTTTATATTTATAATTCTTATGTCTGTTTCTGTTCAGGCACAGTCTTTTGATTTTGAAAGACTTGAAAAGGAGTTTGTCAGATATTCTGTTATAATAGATATGAATATCGAATACTCGTTCGGGATTCATAATAATGAACAGAGTGAGCGTTATCTTGGAACGGTTGTTTCAGAAGACGGACTTGTCATGTTCAATGGTACTTCACTTTCATCTGAAAATTCTATCGCTGCAATGACCGGTGTAAATGTTAAGTCGTCGGCTAAGTCGATAACGGTAACTTTTTTTGACGGGAAGGAATATACCGCTGACTTTATAGGTGCTGACCGATTTACCAACATCGGTTTTTTGAGATTAAACTCCGATGATGAAAAATTTCCATTTATAAAGTTTCGTTCGGGGAATAATCTGAAAGTCGGTGATTGGGTGTCATTATATATGCTGATGCCTGAATTTATCAACCCGCAGTATTCCGCGGATATCGGAATGGTATCTTCAATTATCGAGACACCGGAAAATTTTCATCTTATCGTCGGGTTTAATGCTCTGCAGATGACATCTGTTATCTTCGATGGGAATCTTAATCCGATAGGTGTTTTGGGACGATTAAACGATCCCTCACAGTCTACTATTGATCCTTCAGGGATGCTTGATTCGTTTAATTCTTTCGGTATGCCGTTACTTGGTATCATCACAGCTGACCGTCTTGAAAAAATGATTGCTGATCCTCCGCAAAAAGGTAAATCTGATAGAGGCTGGCTTGGGATTACGTTACAGGCGTTGACAAAAGAGATGGCAGAATTCTGGAGGCTTGATCTGGAAGGCGGAATCATTGTAAATGATATCGTTAATAATTCTCCCGCATTTAAATCAGGACTGCAAGTCGGAGATATCCTGTATAAGGTAAACGATCAACCTGTTACCGTCAGTAAAGAGGAAGAGATTTCAATTTTCCAGCGGAAGATAGCTGAAATGGGTCCGGGAGCTTCTGTTGAATTTTCAGTTATCCGTAATAATGAAGAACTGATTGACAGCCTAAAACTGATAGCGGTTTTAGAAGATTCTCCAATGACAGCAACCGATGCTCCAGAGTATGATAATACGGAACTTGAATTCAAAGCCAGAGAGATGGTATTTGCGGACTTCCTGTTTAATAATTTAGATGATGAGACATTTACCGGTGTTGTCGTCTCAGAGCTCAAATCAGGCGGTCTGGCGCAGATTGAAGGGCTTGAGATAGGTGATATTATTCAGCGGGTTGGAGATGCTACAATCGAGAATATTGATGATTTAGAGACAGTTTTAACAGAAGCTTATGATGATAAACAGGATGAGATCATCTTTTTCATCTGGAGAAACCAGAAAACCCTGTTTGTGAATATTAAAACTGAATGGTAAGAGAAGAAATGTGCAGTTATTTTCTGCATTTTCTTTCATAATTGCGTTAGATTTTATATATTAGTATTGGTAGAAATGCAAAAACCGACCGGAAACTCCCCGGTTGGTTTATTTAACTTATTACATGTCAACCACTTATCGAATTATTGTAAATATCGAATATTGATTAAAGAAATTACAGTATAATTTTGTCTCAAGGCATAACCTTTGCACCAAGCCTAGCCGGCTTTGACAAAGGAAAGAAAAGATGGTTATAGACCGAAAGGCGAAAAGATGATGAAAAAAATGTTAATTTTTATGATTATTGTAGCTCTGGTACTGATAATCCCCAAGGGAGAAGTATTCGGGCAGTCAGCGGGTATTGTTTCTATTGACTCAATATCCGGTGAACGGGGGGATAAGATAGCGTTAC
>QQUK01000152.1 GCA_008501655.1 Calditrichota bacterium | reverse complement strand
AGATATTTTTCAAGCTTATCACACGCTTCCTTGGCTGTCATATTCGGAACCAGGCGCATTGTGATTTTACAGGATGCCATTGAAGGGATAATTGTCTTGGCACCTTCACCCTGATAACCACCTTTGATACCGTTTACATCAAGAGTCGGCCGCACCCAGGTACGTTCGTAGGTCGTATATCCTTTTTCACCATGGAGGGCATTTACTTTGATATCTTTTTTATAGGCAGCTTCGTTGTACGGAAGTTTCTTGAACTGCTTTTTCTCCCAGGCATCTATCTTTTTAACATTCTGATAAAATCCGGGGATTGCGATTTTGTTATTTTTATCATGAAGCTGTCCGACCATCTGGCAGAGGATATTTACCGGGTTCCCAACAGCACCGCCGTATGAACCGGAATGAATATCACGATTCGGACCATAGACAAATACTTCGCAGGAAGCAATACCGCGCAACCCAAAAGTTACAGCCGGCAATGTTTTTGAAAATTGAGCAGTATCGGAAACAACAGCTATATCAGCCTTGAGCATTTTTTTATTCTTCTTCAGCCATTGCGGAAGATTAGCCGAGTGTACTTCCTCTTCACCCTCTATAAGAAATTTAACATTTATGGGAAGTGTTCCTGTCGCTTTGATTACAGACTCCAGCCCTTTAATCTGGCACCAGGTCTGTCCTTTATCATCGGTTGCACCGCGGGCATAAATATATCCGTCCCGTACTTCCGGTTTAAACGGACCGGTTTTCCAAAGCTCAAGCGGTTGCGGAGGCTGAACATCGTAATGTCCATAATACAGAACCGTAGGAAGTGAACTATCAACTAAATACTCAGCATACACAAGCGGATGTCCGCCCGTCGGATATACTTTAGCTTTAAATCCGATTCCATTCAGATGGTCTTTCAACCATCCGGCACATGACTTCATATCAGGTTTATGTTCCGATTTTGCTGATACAGTCGGAAATGAAATCAATTTAAAAAGGTCATTCAAATTCTTCTTTTTATTTTTTTCAAGATAAGATAAAGGCATACCTACTCCTTAGTATATCGTAAGAGTGCGATAAAGTTGCGATTAATTTTTGGATCTCTTCTTAAACCATTCTACCGGATCTTCAACGAATTTCAGACATGAATTGATGAGCCGGGCATGCATTGTCTCTTCAATGATTAGCCAGCGGTAAAACTTTTTCATCGCTTTATTATCAGTCTCATCATATTTTTCCTGATAATAATCTTCGGCCCCATTTTCAAAATCGAGTGCAAGTTTATATGCATCGACATCTGTCATCGTAGGTTTAAATTCGGAACGTATTTCTTCAAGCCGTTGGTTAAATGATTCCAGTTTTTCATCAGCATTTGATTCTTCTATATCCGGAATCTCTGAGCCTTCTGAATCGGTGACGGATTTATAAAACTCTTCAATTTTAGCAATATGAACATCTTCTTCTTTTGCAAGAAATTCAAATGTCTGTTTTGCAAGTGAGCTTTTCGTTTCCGATGCTGCCTGCAAAAAGAGTTTTTTTCCTTCTTTCTCTAAATTGAGAGCGATTTGGAGTGGTTCAATCAGATCGTTTAAATTCTGTTTATTTTCCATAACAGAGAAAAGTATAACAGTTTAAAAAAGAAAATCAATCTTTTAACGGAGAAATAATCAGTAGTTTTTCTTCTTGAAATAGGTCACTGACAAAAACAGAATAAATAAGGCAAAAAGAAGCGTGGAATAGACAACAAAGAAATTATCGGGTACAGTACCACTTACGAGAGCATCACCATAATCGATAAAATCTCCTGTTTTGGGGAAGATATAATACAGTGTATTAAGTATCTTTTTCGTAATTTCAGCATCAATCAATCCGGCTATTTCTTTATTAGTATAATAAATCGACAGCAAATATTGGCAAAACCAGACGATTCCAATAGATACGATAGTACCAACCGATTTTCCAAAAAACAGCCCGAAAAAGAAACTGATACTGAGCCAGATAAAATAGCTGCCCAGAGTAAAAAGCATCAGGGTAAAGATATGAGTACTAAACCCGCCATGAATCAGTATGCCGGTAATATAAACTAACAAACCGGTACTTAAGATCAATGAGCCATAAACAACCAAAACCGATATAAATTTCTTAATTATTAAAGCGCCTCGTGAAATCGGCTTTGACAGATAAAAATCAGCTCGACCTTTGATAAACATATTCGGTATAATACCGGCTGTCAGGAGGACGGTGATAAACGTCAAAAAGAAATAAAATGAACTTATAAATTGTAACAACCAGCTGGCTAAATCAAAACCAAGGTCTTTAAGTTCAACGGAGTCAGACTGACCAATCTCACCCATATTAAATTTGACATTTGCTGAAAAGACCAGAAAGATAAGTGCTATCAAAGTAATCACCAGATATACCCAGATGACTTTGCGGTCAAACAGTTCAACAATCGTATCTCTCAATAACCCGTTCATGCCCACTCCTTCTCTTCCTTGACCGCTTCCATAAATGACTGCTCAAGAGTGATTTTAATAGGCTTGACAGAGATAATATCAATATCTTTCCGGCGCATCATATCTATAATCCAGTTTATCTTTTTAGCATCGACTAACTCAACGGTTAACTTATTCGTTGAGATTCGTTTTATCTTCCCGATGTTTTCAGGAATATCAAATAACGACTCACCAAAATTAGCTTCAATTTCATACTGTAAAGCTTTACTTGTCAACTCGTCCACCGAGCCGATTCGGGCGACTTTCCCCTGCCTCAGAATAGCAACCCTGTCAGCAACCGTTTCAACTTCTGACAACAAGTGCGAATTCAGGAAGATAGTTTTCCCTTCATCGCGAATCCGGAGCATCACTTCCTTGATTTCCATCTTTCCAACCGGGTCAACGCCATCAGTCGGTTCATCAAGAAAAATACAGTCCGGGTCGTTTATCATCGCCTGGGCGAGTCCGATTCGCTGAAGCATACCTTTGGAGTACTTTTTGATTTTCATCGAACCCCATTTGGACATATCCACTATTTCAAGCATTTTATCAACCCGGCCATCTATTTCAGATTTCGGGACATTTGACAGATAAGCGGCAAACTCAAGCAGACCGATACCAGTCAGATGTTCCGGGAATCGATGGTTTTCAGGGAGATAGCCGACTTTGAGTCGTGATTTCGGGTCTGAAGGTGGGAGACCGAATAAAAACGCCTCTCCGGTGGTTAATTCGGTGACCCCTAAAAGGATTTTGAACAGAGTCGTTTTTCCGGCACCATTTGGTCCTAAAAGCCCGAAAATCTCAGCCGGAAGGACTTCAAGAGAAACACCGTCCAAGGCGGTTACTCCGCCTTTTTTCATTCTGGTATCGTATAATTTAGTGACATCTGTGACGGTTATTACGTTCAAAATCTAAAATCCTTTTTCATGTGCATTGCAGACGTCCTCGTCTGCTATTTTTGTGGGCGGCAGACGCCCTCGTCTGTCAGTCAAAACTTAATCTCTATTCAAATATAGAGTTAATTTCTATACGGTGACAAGTTTTAAATTGTTCGTTATTTTATGGTATCGGAATGATATTGGGCAAAATTTAGTCTCATGTAGGTCAAGAGGCGTGCCTCCTGATAAAAGCAAATGTCGAAAGTCAAGACTTTCGACCTACTCAACAAGTGCAAGGCAGATGTCCTCATCTGCCGGTTTTACAAGCAGACGGGGACGTCTGCTTTGCACAGATTTTCGTAATTTTTTAATACATTACCTTTTAGAAAAACCAATCAAAATGATTAAGTCACTTGGGTTTTCTCTAAGAATTTGAATAAATACATTATAAGGATAAGCTTCAATATCTGAGTTACCAAAATAACTATTTGTTGCATTAAAAATGTAACCTTCTTTTCTTGGTATAATAACTGAATTATCAGCAATCTCAAAATTCCCTTCACTATCAATGTGACTAGGTATAGTGATTTTCAACTGACTTTCATCTAAGAATTGAAACTTAATTGTTCTGTAATCAAATTCCAGGTTTCTAGAGAATTCTGTTGTGTCAACTATTTGAATTTTTCTCTCTGTTAATTCTAATACTATATAACCCAAAGGGAATTTCTTTAGCAACTCTTCATGTTCTTCCTCTGTAATTATAACCTCTTCGATTTTAATTAAACGTTCCGAAAGCGAAATTAGAGTTTCAAAAATATCATCCAAAATTGTAGGATAAATTAAATAACCCAAAATAAGCGGTAAAGATAAAGTAAGTAAATATTTGCCAAATTTTTTAATTATTTTTAGGATTTTATTAGGATGTTGATAATGGTCTTGACAATAATCCATCCCAGGGATAGCATCTTTACCGCAAGGTTTACCAAATCTATTCAAAGCTCCACATTTTTTCATAAAGTATTATAACCAGATAAAATGGAAATAATCAATCACTTTTTGGTGGACATTTTCTTGCAATAAAAATAAGCCGATGGAGGGAATCGAACCCCCGACCTAGTGATTACAAATCACTTGCTCTGCCAGCTGAGCTACATCGGCTTGTAGATGGCGTTTTGCCAAATCAGAAACCGAAAGGAAACATTTTTTTCGGTTTTGTCAATAAAATTTTTAAACTCTTTTTTCCAAAGTCCCCTTAGACTCCGCTCAGGGTGACTTTCAACTGTTTCGTCAGTTCCTGATTCGCCAAAGGTGAATTGTGAACTGACGAGTTTTACTGTCAGGTCTCATCCGCCTCTGGCGGACAGGACCTGACAGAACTTTTAATTCGTAGGGGCGGTTCGCGAACCGCCCCTATAAAAAGGCAGAACCGCTAAAGGGTTCTGCCCTACGATAATCTGTCATACTGAGCTTGTCGAAGTATGCTCAATACAAATTCAAGTCCCCTTAGACTCAACTCAGGGTGACTTGAATTATCTATCTTACCCTATTTTCTTCTTCCATTTGGTGCCTTCCCGGCTATCCTCGAGGATAATTCCAGTCTCCAAAAGGTCTGTACGAATCTTGTCGGCTAAAGCAAAATCCTTGTTCTTTTTTGCATCGGCACGTTTTTGAATCAGAGCTTCGATTTCAGCCTCATCGATATCATCAGATGCACCGGTCTGATAGGTGAAATTAAGAACAGTATCAAATTTCTTTATCGTTTCGAGAGCTTTATCCCGCTCTTCAGCTGAAAGTTTACCTTCAGCTTTGAGACGGTTAATATCCCGGATAAAATCAAAGACGGCACCCAAAGCACCGGAGATATTGAGGTCATCATCAAGCGCATCCTCAAATCCGCTTTTTGCCTTTTCAATCACGGCATCAGCTGAACCATCAGAGTCTGCACCTGCATATGATTCCAGATTGGATATAAAGCCGTTATACCGTTCCAAGGCAGAACGGGCAGCCTCAAGACCATCAAAGGTAAAGTTTAACTGCTGGCGGTAATATGTTGATATCAAAAGATACCTGACAACCATACCGGAAAAACCTTTGTCGAGAATATCTCTGAGTGTATAGAAATTTCCAAGGGATTTTGACATCTTTTTGCCTTCAACAATGAGATGTTCCCCATGGAGCCAGTAGTTTACCGATTTTTCACCGGAACAGCCTTCCGACTGAGCGATTTCATTTTCATGATGCGGGAACATCAGATCAACGCCACCGGTATGAATATCAAAATGATTACCGAGATATTCCGATGACATCACCGAACATTCGATATGCCAGCCGGGACGTCCTTTACCGATCGGTGTATCCCAGAATATATCGCCGTCTGATTCCTGCCATGCTTTCCAGAGGGCAAAATCGGAAACAGAATCTTTTTCATATTCATCGGATGCAACCCGGGCACCATGTTTCAGCCCGCCCATATCAAGATTGGCAAGTTTTCCGTAATCTTTGAATGCGGAAATCTTGTAATAATAATTTCCATCTACTTCGTATGCGATACCTTTTTCGACAAGGGTCTGAATCATTTTAACCATTCCGTCGATATGGTCGGTTGCATACGGCTGTACATCAGGGCGCATCAGACCGAGCGAATCGAGGTCATCTTTGAACGCTTTGACATACCCCTCGATAAATTCTTTACGGGGCATTTTTTTAGCCTGCGAATCACGGATGATTTTATCATCGATATCAGTAATGTTCATCACATAAGTGACATCGTACCCTTTGTATAAGAGATAACGGCGAAGCAGGTCACCCCAGATAAATGTCCGGAAATTTCCGATATGCTGATAATTGTAGACTGTCGGACCACAAGTATATACTTTAACCTTGTTATCCTCAATCGGTACAAAATCATCTTTTCGTCGCGTATATGAATTTTTAAATCGTAAAGCCATTTTAATTTTAATCCTCAGTTAGTGACTTGACTGTTTTAGAATCAAGTTTTTTGATAACCTCTGCTAACAATTTTATAGTATTATCATAGTCGGCACGGGACAGGATTCCATTATGGCTGTGAATATATCGGATAGCCGGACCAATGACAACAGAAGGTACACCAGCACGGCTCATATGAACCCGACCGCCATCGGTTGCACCCCGTTCCATATAGGAAATATGGAAAGGTATCTTTTTTGATTCCGCTGTTTTGATAACGAGGTCACGAAGTTTCAGATTCGGAATCATACCGCCATCATAAATTAACACAACCGGACCGGCACCAAGTTTCTCAGCTTTTGAAAAACTGTTCGGGGGAATATCCTGTGCTATGCCTGTATCGACAACCAAACAGACATCCGGGTTACCAATGTGGGCAATTGTCTGTGCTCCACGCAACCCGACTTCCTCCTGAACTGTCGCACCGCCTAAAATCGTGTTCGGATGCTTGACTTTTTTAAGCTTTTTTAATACTTCCAAAACAATAGCGCATGAAACGCGATTATCAAACGCTTTTGCCATATATGTTTTTGTATTGGATAGAATTGTAAATTCTGAATCGGGTACAATCGGGTCGCCCGGTTTGATTCCGAGTTTTTTGACTACGTCAAATTTCTCCATTGCACCGACATCAATAAACATATCTTTAATTTCTAAAACTTTCTTCCGTTCTTCCGGCTGAAGCATATGAGGCGGGGTTGAACCGATTACACCGATATGAATTCCTTTAGAGGAGATAATCCGCATCCTCTGTCCTAAGGCGACATGTCCCCACCATCCACCAAGAGGAAGGAATTTGATAAACCCCTCGTTAGTAATTTCTTTTACCATAAAACCGACTTCATCCATATGACCGATTGTCATTATACGGGGAGATTTTGCCGGTCCGTTTTTGGTTCCGAGGACAGAACCCATTTTATCACATTCTATAGAATCGGTACAATCAGCAAGTTCTCTTTTCATGATTGCACGGACTTCACTCTCATAACCGGAGACTCCGTTAGCGTTGGTAATTTCCTGTAATAGTAGTTCCGACTTGTCCATCTAAACTCCTTTATTCTAATTTACTTCGTCATTTCCTAAATCTATATAGTCTAATATACCGGATAATGTGCTGATTGTTCGAATATTTTCCGGCATATCCTTGGGATATTCCCGTTTTTCAAGTTTTTTCAATATAGCCGGCATCCCGATCGATTCCGGTCCGGTGACATCCTCAAGATACCTGTCCCCTATGTATACACACTCTGATGGTGCTACACCGGCACGATTAGCAGCGGCAAGAAAGATATCAGCATGAGGTTTCCGTACTCCGAATGTCGAACTAAAAATCTTAAAATCAAAAAATTCGGTCAAATCAAACCTTTTCAGTTCACCGATATGAGCTGATGCCGGAAAAATCGTATTAGATACAAGTCCGATTGTCTTACCGGCTTCCTTAACTTTACTGAGTGTATCAAATGTGTCGTTATATACCTCGAGGTTTTTCTCTACCGGTTTATAGTATGCATCAAAAAGTTTACTTATCATCACTTCGTCAGCTTCAATATCTATTTTTCTCAGCAATGATTTGACTGCTTGAGGAATCGACCATTCGATATATTTATCAGCAGCAAGTTTTCTGTATTCAGATTTTACACTTTCAAACAGGTCGATAAATTTTTCATCTTCGGGAATATTGTTATGTTGTTTCCTGAGAACTTTTGCAACATTTGCCATACATTCTTTTGCTAATATATCCCAGGGGGTTTTTTCATAGTCTATAAGAGTTGAACCTAAATCAAATATCACAGCTTTTGGTGTCAGTTTTTCCATTTTTTACAATGCTGCCTGAAGCAGCTCCTCGATTAATGTATCAAAATCATATCCGTCAGCTTTGGCAGCCATCGGTGCGAGTGAAAGTTCCGTCATACCGGGAAGGGTATTCATCTCCAGGAAGTAAAAATTATTTTTAGCATCTAACATAAAGTCAGCCCGGGCAAGGCCGGAACAGCCTA
>QQUK01000089.1 GCA_008501655.1 Calditrichota bacterium | reverse complement strand
ATCGGCGCTTGCCCGTTTTGCTTCTGGATGAACAATTTCCGGGGTAATCTGTCACAGGGGAATCATTGCAAAAGCACGGTTTAATAGTTCTTTATGCGGGATTATCAAATTTTCGGATTTGATCATCTGCTCACCGAATAACAGTATATCCAGATCTATTGGTCTCGGTTTCATCTCACCTTTTTCGATACGTCCCATACTTACTTCAATTTTTTCAAGTTCGGCTAAAAGTTCATTGGGGAGATATTCATATTCAGCCATGACAACCTGATTCAGAAATGAAGGGTTTTCACCGACCATTGATACCGGTTCGGTAATATAAACAGCCGAGGTAGCGGTGAGTTCCATTCCGGGAAGGTCTTTTATCTTTTGGATTGCTGTTTCTAAATTCTTTTCTCTGTTCCCGGTATTGGAGCCGAGTAATATATAGATGGTCTCAGCCATGCGTGACCTCACAATTTTTCGACATCGGGCTGATGTCTTGTTATTTCAACTTCGATATGCTTAATATGACCGGCAATCGGCGGATTAAGTTTGCGTACTTTTAAAGTTACTCGATAGATCGGGAAATTGTCAAGGAGCTTTGCGGCAATTTCCTGCGCGAGTCCTTCGAGGAGTGAAAATGCTTTATCTTCAGTTGATTCCCGTATGGTGTCATAAATCTTTTCGTAATCAATAGTATCACCAAGTGAGTCGGTATGCCCGGCTTCGGCAAGATCCACGGCGACTTCACAGTCGACCTCGAACATACGTCCGGTCTCTTTTTCAGCGGCGGTTACGCCGTGATAGCCGTAAAAAGAAAGTCCGTTTAAGCGTATAATATCTTTCATATTTCTTTTTCCGTTTTGAGCAGCCGCTTTTTCTTTTTAATTCGTTCGTATGCGTCGGAATAGTTTATTGGGTCGGTAGTCAATGAGAATCGCAGATATCCTTCACCGGCATCTCCAAATGCTGAGCCCGGTGCACTGATGATTCTGTATTTCCGATAGAGTTGTGTAGCAATTGTATTTGAGTTTTTCCGTTTCGGAATTTCAGCCCATATAAAGGGGAGTGAACCTTTTGACTTGTCATCCAGATTCAGTATTTCAAGCAGTTGTATAGACGCAGCTTTTGTTTTCTGAATATTTTTTTTGAAGTTTTCGATTTGCTGATTATTAGGATTATGAATGGCATGGTTTGCCATACTAATATAAAATCCGGGAATATAGTCCTGAGAGAGTCTGGAAACCTGTTTCAATCCGGCAATGATATCTTTATTGCCGATGACGAACCCAAAGGGAAGCTGGGGGAGTCCGAAGCAGTATGAGAACGAGTAAACTTCAACACCTACTTTTTTG
The DNA here is from genome assembly GCA_008501655.1 of Calditrichota bacterium. GTDB lineage: Bacteria > Zixibacteria > MSB-5A5 > GN15 > FEB-12 > QQUK01. The sequence goes on along the minus strand of QQUK01000089.1, from coordinate 7,083 downwards.
CCGCTGGCTGTACCGATAAGGGAGCTATGTTTATTATGTGAAAAAGACTGGTATGCGGCATCATTTACGAGTGCGATGTTTTCACGTGCGGCTATCCAGATAATATTTTCGAGTTCTTTATGAGTCAGTTCGCTTCCGGTCGGATTGTGTGGAGAATTTAAAAATAATAAACGGGATGTTTTTCCGAGGCGTGAAGCGAGCCGTTCAAAATTCGGAGACCAGTTTGTTTTATGCGAGATTGCATAGTTTACCGGTTCACCTCCGGCTGTGGTGACAATCTTCCGGTAGAGGGGGAGGGATGTTTCGGGAACAAAAACTATGTCGGAGTTGTCGATAAATGCTAAACCGATATTCAAAAGTATTGATGAAATTCGTCCTCCGATAAAAATCTCTTTTTCGGGGATGAGACGAACTTTTTCTTTTTCATAAAACCAGTCAGCGATAGAATTTTTGAGTTCGGTAATAGATTCGTTCGAGGCATGTTTGAGATCTGAAATTTCCGATGATTGTTTTTGGGGAAAAGGGATTGTCCATTGAAACCGTCCGAGGTCGATGATACCTGTTTTTTTTATCAGGGATGGTTTTTCATCACCGGAAATAAATGAAAACAGATCCGGGGGAAACTGATATAATCTATTTGCCTTATCAATGAGAACTTTTTTAATCACAAGAGACCCTGAAAATTATTTATTGCCGTTCCAGGCATCATCGAGCCTGGTGCGCATTTTTTCAAGCCGTTTAAAATCATCTGATGGAATTGCATTTATATTGCCAAGCTGTCTTGAGAGATGGACAATCTTAGCGTAATGTTCAACTATTTCATGACGGTTATATGCTTCTTCAAGCGTATGTCCGATTGTCAAGAGACCATGGTTCCGTAGGAGAAAGGCATTGTTGCCATCGAGGTGTGGTTCTATTGATTTCGGAACAGCATCGGTTCCCGGCGGGGCGTAGTCGGTGAGGGGGATACCGCCGATGAACAAAACTACTTCGGGTAAGATATCTCCGGCGAGTTCGATTCCGGCAACAGCAAATGATGTTGCATAGGGGGCATGGGAGTGAACGCAGGCGCCTATATCGGGACGGTTTTTGTATACTTCCAGATGCATCAGAAGTTCTGAAGATGCTTTTTGGACACCCTGCAGGTGCTTTCCGTTTTGATCGACAATAACGAGGTCATCGGGATTCATCCTGCCTTTTGCGGCTCCTGATGGCGTGACCATGATTCGGTCATCATCAAGTTTTGCTGAAATATTGCCGTCAGATCCAGCCAGCATACCGCTTTTATAGAGCAATTTGCCAATATCGCAGAGCTCTTTTTTTAGTGTAAATGGTGTTGCCATAAGGGGAAAGTAGATGTAAAACGGTAAAATGTCAACAAGTATAACTATTATCTCAGGCAGGAGAAGTTGCTTTGCGGTAACGGGTTGACAAATTCCCGAATTTTGCTATATTTTACGAAATCAGGAAAATAATATAGTGGGCTATATTTATGAGAAAACAGTTTATAGCGATTTTCATTTTGATAACAGCTGTTACTAACTTGTACGGACAATCGGTTGTTCTGGATTCTGTTTCGGGCAGTTACGAAAACAGCAGGTATCTGAAAATTAATGAGGAGATTACATTTTATCTCCATTTGCAGAGTAATTTTTCCCATAAAATAATCAATAACGGTTTTAGAGTTTTTTCCCCTGACGGAGCATCATGGATAAAAACAGAGGCTGATACCATGAGTTATGGGTGGGATAATTTTTTTGATTTTATTTTTTCAATAACAGAATTTTCAAATGATGGGGTTGGTTCGGATACGGTTGGTTTTAAAGGAGTGGCTCTTTTTGGAGATGGACTTCCTGATACGATCGATACAACAGTTTATACAATCACAATCGGTCCGTTGTCAGCAGAAGATGTCGGGAAGACTCTTGTGCTTGATTCATCATATTTTCCAACAAGCGGTGAATGGGAGTGGATAAATACTACTTTACAACCGTCCTGGGGAGGTCCGTATAGTTTTACTATTGGAAATTGTTGTTCCGGAATAACCGGCAATGTAGATAATGATCCGCTTGAGATTGTTGATATCTCTGATTTGGTGTACATCGTTAACTTTACATTCAAATCGGGACCTGAACCTGTTTGTCTTCCTGAGGCGGATGTCACCGGTGATGGGGATGGTATTGATATAGAGGAGCTGGTTTACCTGGTGAACTATATGTTTAAGGATGGAGCTGAACCTGTTGGATGTTCGGAGTAGGGTATTAACCTTACTAATTACATAATGATTACAAACTTCCCGATTTGAGTCTCGCCATTAGGGAACTCAACTGTCCAATAATATAATCCACTCACTACAAGCTGTGTATTACGTGTAATCAAATCCCACTCATGATGCGTATGGGTCGGGTCGCTTTCAGGGACGTCATGTGATAAGTGTCGAACCAAATCACCATCCAATGAAAATATCTTTATCTCGCATTTTGGGGGAAGATTTGCAAAGTTTATCTTCCGTACTCTATCAACATGACGGTCTTCTTCGCCGATGCCTTCAAAAGAATTTGCCCTATACCCTGCATCTATCCTGTAGGGATTCGGGTAGACAAATATTTCTCTTTTTGTATCACCTACTTCTTCATGGCTGAGCGGATATGCTTCCTGTATTCCCACAGTCTTTGATGTTTCAAGTGCTTGAAGTCCGGACTTTGGTGAACCGAAATCGAAGGCGGTTACATTTACCCAGTATTCAACTGTAGGAAGCAGATTATCAATCGTAAACTCATATTCAAAAAATTTGTAAAAACCTTCTTCGGTGAAATCGTCATCGGTTAAAGAATCTTCGGGAATCAAACGCGGGTCTCGTGCGTTTGGGTAGACTTTGGAAACGGCAGAAAGTTCCGAATTAAAATGATGTTTTGTAAAATAAAATATTGAATCAGAAGTTAGAATTGGAATTGTTGCTGTGTACTTTAAAGGGTTAAAGAGGGAATCATCACAACTGTTAGCATATAAGCATTTTAAAGAGTCTAATGAATAGGGGATATCTTCGACAATGTATTTACCGTTATCTCCAAGTTCCGGATGCCAGACATATTTATCATAGTTTACTAAGTCATATGAACCGACTAAAGAAAGAGATGTTTCACGGTCGTCACGTCCGAAATAGATATTATAGCCTTCAAAATCAGCAATCTTGGTGAAGATATCTTTTTCTGTTTCTGAACGAGAACCGTTAAACCGAACATGAATAGCATTTTCCTCCTGAGTCAACCAGAAATACGGAGCCGGAGGTGGTCCGGCAGCTTTCCAGTCGGGGACACCATCCCCCTCAACCCAGATACGTTCACCATTGCACATGACTGCTCGACCGGAATCACCATCACCGTCTGTATCGACACCGGGATTATCGTAAATCCACCGAGCCCACAGTGCGTTTTTGGCTATGTCTGAGAAATCTAAGTTATTGTAGAATGTTTGCGGATTGTTGGGAAGGTTGTTGATATTGTTCGGGTCAGTGTGAAAATCTTCACCGGCTACGTATGCAAACGGTATCGACACTGTCGCCCCCGGCGAAAGGTCATACGGACCGATAGAGAGATAGTGCTTAATCTCACCATAACCATCTGAAACATCTAATGCAATTTCCTGATTAGGATATAACCAGCTCGGATCAAATTGAGTAATACGAGATGTATATATTGGATCAAAATCAATTTCGTTATTTGATAGTAGAAAATATCTGTTTTTATCACCTAAAGGTCCCCCAAAATGGTCTCTACCAAGTTCTCGATAATTATTTTTCAGCATTGGATTATATTCATATGCTAACCAATTATAATTTACCTTCACCTCAAAGGTAGTTTGATGTTTGTCTAATAAAATAAAACCAGTCACATCTGGGGCAGATCGATATATACCATCAGGTTTAAAAACAATTTTTCTTTTAAACTCCCCATCAATTGGATCGCCATCATTATCAGCACCCCAAACAAGATTAAAAGTATCAATCATATTACATAAAAATGGAATTACTAATGTTTCTTTATATCCCCCTATATCATCATCTTTTATTATTCTATCTGTTGTAATACCTACTTCAGGACTGAACTTTATACCTATATACATTTTTTCAATTTTACTATTTCCGAAATTTTCAATTTTGATATCATGTAAAATAATATCTTCAGAATATCCATATGACCAGGAATAAGATTTGTTTGTAATTTTCACATTTAAAGGTTTATGATTTCGACGGTAATAATCTGATATCTGCTGCACACTATTTGATCCAAAATAGTTATCATCTACAGTTGAGATAATATCACACTCTGATACAGCATCTTCACTGTAGTTAACCTGACCATCAATTGTTGATAATGATTTTGTTTCATTAGTAAAATAAAATTCGTTATTCGACCAGTTGCTAACCAATGTATCGTTCCCGATAATCCCACCTATTGAGATTGTAGCTATAGCCATATATCCTACATTTGAACCTTTTGGATATTCTGTTCTATTTGGAATTAACTTATTTGTAATACAACTTTTTTTATTATAAATATTTGATCCACCAATACTCACTGCAAACCCTTCTTGTACTATCAGTTTTCCAAATTCATGTACATAACTGCATTCTGGGATTTGGATGCTAGTATCTGCAGCAGAATAGTTATCGTTAGTCCTTATAGATTCTTTTGCAAATACAAGAGTAGATAGACAACATAAGATTATCCCTATATAATATATAACCCAGCTCGAATAAATTTTTATACTCATTAATTTCCCCAATACAAAATAGTGTTAGAAACATAGTGATATACTGACGAATATACAATAATATTTGTTAAAATAAGACTTGACAAATTGTTTTTTTTTTTTTCTACATTATAAATATAAGAGCATCTATGAATTAATCTGATAATACAAATATTAAATTCAATTCAATTAAGGGAGGAGTTATGTCAATAAGAAAAGTGACCTTAGTAACTTTTACTACTATATTAGTTATATCTATCGCATATTTTGTTGGAATCAAGGCAGGAACTTATTTTAAAGAAAAAGAATTATTTTCAAATCGCAAGCAAAACACTCGACATATACTTGCTAAAATGGATAATTTGAAAATTGGGATTACTATACCTAACTATACATTTGAAGATTTATCATTTCAACTAGTAGAATTACAAACCATTATTACTCAATCTAAAACTATGTTGATTTTTATTGAACCAAGTTGCCATACTTGTATTGAAGATTTAGAAAGATTGTCGAAAATTATCGAAAGTGAAGATGACGCAGCACATTTCATAATTATCTCGTCCGGTAATCCAAGACATTTAATGGACATACGAGCCAACTTAGATATCAAGATACCGATTCTTTATGATCATGAACAAGGCTATAGTTCTATATTTGGTGTTTTTACATTTCCATTTCATATAGTAATAGATGAAAAGCGAATAGTGAAAAATATCATCTCTGGACAGTTAACTGATAAAGAGATTTATATTCTTTTAAATTAATCTCCGCACACTAGTGTAAATTTATAAACTTTTAAAACTCTAAAGGAGGTGATAAAAATGAAGAAGAAAACAATAGGTTATTTTTTATTCCTATTTGCTTGTACATTTGCGTTTAGTTTTGGACTAGCATCAGTAGCATATGCTGGAGAATGTTGTCAAATGCATCAGGTCCCAGGCTGTACACCAACAATGGGACATTGGGCAGGAGAGCATATTCAATCATGTGAATTTGATTATTCTGATACATGCGATGTATTAGGACAATGTCAGTAACTCACGTAAGGCAATTATTGAATGTAGCTCATCATAAGTGGTGAGCTACAAGTTTAGAGATAATTACTTTAACAATACCGGGTAGCCCACCCCTTGGGGTGGGTTTCTGTTCCCACTCTTTTTTTGTGTAAACATCTTTCATATTATCTTCCCCACATATTTATAAAAAACGGATACATGAGTCTTTTGTCAAAAGAAAAGATGAGATTGCCGTGTCCGACAAGTCGGACTCGCAATGAGAGGTTCAAGTGTCAGTGAATGTTGTCGGGTTTCTCGACTTTGGATGCATACGCATCCAAACCAACGGAACCCGACCTACAGGTGTTTTTGGCAGGATCACAGGGATCCTGCCCTACTACTATTACTATATTTTTTGAAAATTATCTGAATTTTAAAAATGCCGAAGGGGGGACTCGAACCCCCACTCCCTTGCGAGAACTGCGCCCTGAACGCAGCGCGTCTACCAATTTCACCACTTCGGCAAATTTCTTTTGCAGGATTACGCCCGCCTTGGCGGGCTGTCCTACAGAATCTGTTGTCAAGAGCACAGGGCTCTTGACCTACAAACTTATCCCACGGCAAGCCGTGGGGCACCCGCTCTTGAGTTACAAACTGATAATATAGTATCTCATACAAAAAAGCAATAGCTTTTTAACTTATTATCCGATAATCACTTGCGTTTTGTCCGATTTTTTCGTATATTAGAGATATGTCAACAACATGACAACTATTTTAATCCAATCAGAAAAACTTAAGTAAAGGAGAACTATGTCTGACCGTAGACAGGAATTGAAATTACGTGTTGAAGCAAAAAAGAAGGAACTTGAACAAAAATTAGCTGAATTACGTGCAAATGCTGAAGGTGTGAAAAATGATGAGATGGATCGAATCGACGGCCAGCTCACTGACCTTAGCTCGTTGTTATCTTCCGGATGGGAGAATCTGACTGAAAATACGGCTAACAAACTAAATGACTGGCTAAAATAATTAAATACATATAAATAACTGTATTAGTAAGGTGCTATGATTTCATAGTACCTTTTTTTATACTGTCGAAATGATAATCTGCTTGCCGAAGCTGAGTTTTCAAATTATGTTTTTGGAAATTGATAAAATCATTTGGGAGTCACACTGAAAACAGTTTGTATATTACCGGCTTATAACGAAGAAGGCAAAATCGGAAAAGTCATCGACAAAGTAAAAGCTGTCGGTGTCGTTGACGAAATCGTCGTGGCGAACGACTGTTCAACGGACAATACAAAATCCGAGGCTGAGGCTCATGGTGCAACGG
>QQUK01000146.1 GCA_008501655.1 Calditrichota bacterium | reverse complement strand
TTAAAATTGTTATAACTCCCCCCCACACTTTCCCTACAACATTACCACTCTTTACTCACACTTTCCTTACATGAACAACCGTATGTGAAAGGAAAACTATGAACAAAATCAAAATGGCTTTAAAGCGAAAATCAGGGTCCCCGAAAATGAGCAAACGAACCCATTTTGAAAACCGCCAGACGAGGACGTCTGGCTTGCACTATTTATTGCAAAGGACGTCTGGCTTGCACGATATAGGAACTCACTTCGACAGGCTCAGTGTGACTTATTGGCTGGATTCCCGCCTTCGCGGGAAAGGAGATTATATATGACTAAAATGAGATTCAGAAATAATGACAGAATTAATGACAGAAATGCTAACGATATTAAAAAGTCACCCTGAGCGGAGTCGAAGGGGACTTTTTATACAGAAAACTTTCCACTTTCGCCCGACCGAAACATTTGGTATACTTTGACGTCTAAAATAATAGAGAACAATAACCCACAAATATATCATAAGGTACATCATGAACCTTAAAATACCCGCCATTATTGTTTTTTCATTTGCCACAATTGGTGCTCTTTTTGTTTCACCATCATTTGCGCAGGATGAGAAAACAACGGAATTTGATAATCTTCAGGTCATCGATAAAAACATCAAACGTCCCGAACTTATTGGGAAAATGAAAAAAATTACCCAGGCTCTCGGAGTCCGCTGTACTTTCTGCCATATCCGTGAAGAATCCGAAGGACGCAGCCAGTTTAATTTTGCTTCCGATTCCCTTACCCACAAAGAAATCGCCCGCTCAATGATGATCATGACCGCCGATATCAATAAATCACACATAGCAAAACTTGCTACCGCTGAACACTCCCCCGAAGTTACCTGCTTTACCTGCCACCACGGCTACAAAGAACCGGTAGTGCTCAACGATGAGTTGATAACATCCGTAAAAGAAAACGGTATCGACTCAGCAATCGCACTTTATCATCAACTGAAAGATGAGTACTACGGTATGGCAATTTATGATTTCTCTGAGGATGTCCTGAATCTTACTGCAGTGGAACTTGCTGAAAACGGAATGATTGATGATGCGATTGCATTTCTGAATTTAAATGATGAAGTTTATCCTGAACACACAGATACTAAAGAATTTTATGTTATGATATATGTCGGTGCCGGTATGATTGATGAAGCTATCGAAGCATGTAAAGTTGTGCTGGAACATGATCCGGAAAACGGCAGAATGAAACGGACCCTTGACCAGTTACAAAAATCTAAGGAGGAAGCAAATGACGGAAAGTAAAATCGGAACAATCGGATGGATCGATCTGACGGTTGACAACGCTGTAGATGTTAAAAACTTTTATGCTAAAGTCACCGGATGGACTGAACATGCCTTCTCGATGGGTGACTATGATGATTTTATGATGATTCCCAAAGATTCCGAAAACCCGGTATCGGGAATCTGCCACCGTAAAGGCGGGAATGCTGACATTCCGAAAGGCTGGATGCTATACATCGTTGTCGATAACCTTGAACAATCAGTTGCTGATGTCAACGCCCTTGGCGGACAGGTTCTGACCGATGTGAAAAATTACGGCGACCAGGGGAAATATGTATATATCAAAGATCCATCAGGTTCCTGCTGTGCACTGTTTCAGATGACATAGAATAATAAAGGCAGGTTTCAAAATCGTCTCTTTTTGAGCACTATTCTCTAAAGAGCCGGACATTTCAGGAATTCACTACAGATTATAAAAAAAGAGGTGTTTACAACAAACACCTCTTTATGAACAGATTTAAATCTTCTCTTAATTTTCCCTATACTTTAACCCGAACGATTGAGTACCAACTGTAATCGAATCAATTTTTGTCAGTGTTGCGACATCAATAATGTATACCATACCATTCGGTTGACCTAAATTTACACAAGCAGCATAAACTTGAGAACCATCAGCGGAGACATCGATTCCAAATGGTTGAGTAGCTGAAAGAGGGATGTCTGCGACAACTGTCATAGTGCTTGTTTCAAAGGCAACTACAGAGTTGCCATCACGGGTTGTCAGAAAGACGTGCGAATTATCTGGAGTCACAGCCAAAAGAGTCGGACCGGATATCGTACCACCAGGCACAATAGGAATATCAACTGAATCGACAATTGTACGAGCAGCAATATCGAGGACCCGAACTTGGTTTGCATTCATACAGGAGACATAAGCGAGAGAATCGTTATGATCAATAACAACTCCGAACGGGCCATATTTCGATGGCATGGTTGTGACATAATTACTGTCGGGATCAATATCTACAAAATGTACCGTATCAGCATCAGGATATGCAAGAGTTAAATCGTCGCTGTCTCTGTTTGTCATTACGACAACAGAACCATCAGATGTAATTTTCAGATCATGGCAAAAAGCTCCACCCTGCAGGGAGTCGACAATCTGCATTGTATTTAAATCCATCTTCTGCATCCTTGATGGCGAACCGGGTGCGGAAAAATTACAAAGGTAGCCATATTGATTATCTGCAGTAATTGCAATTGCAGCTGGCTGGACATCGGCAATAATAGAGGATGAATCTACAAAGTTATTAGTAGCTGTTTCAAATTTGGCAACATGACCGGATGGTTCCAGAGTTGTGATGTAATAGTTCAAACCATTAGGAGCAAACTCAATATAATGCGGGTTTCTGACAACAGTATGAATTGAATCGATACGGGTTCTTGTTTTTGTATCATAGATAAACATCGTACTATCACCCTGATTGAGAATATAAAGTTTACCTTCGGGGTTGTTGTTTGGAACCGGTTCGACCGGGTTTTCATCATCACCGCAAGAAACTATAAAGATTCCAAGCATGAGAGAAACGAGCAGAATTATTTTTTTCATTAGTATCCTGTTATTCTATTGTTATTGTTATCGTGTCAACATTCATATCAACAATCGGTATTGGTAAAAGTGAATCAAGACCTAAGTCTCTGAGAAAATACGGTCCAAAAGAGCGGTAGCGAAGTTTTACTTCAGCTTCAAGAGTCCCGCTTAATCCATCCGGGATTTCAAACAGATAAAGTACATTTTTTGTCTGATTAGGAGCAATCGACCGATTATCAATTGTGGCAGCATCCCAGGTTCCGTCAGCATGAGTTCCGTTTCTTCGTATCAAGGTCGACTGGGCGTTATATAATGCACTATCCCGTTCGGGAAATTCGGAGTATTCATTTTTTAAATCACCGTTGGCATCAAACTGTCCACTTTCAAAAATTATATTTCCGATTTCATCTTTGATTAAAACGGACAGCCACATCTGCCTGTTGAACGGTGTGCCAGTGGGGACTTTATGACCTGTTTTATCATTTGTTAAAGAGACAGTCAATGAATCAACGGTACCGGTCGTAACGGTAGTCGGTGCTGAAAGACTCATCGAAAGCGCCGATTGAAGCATCTCTTCAACCAACAGCATATGTTCGGCTTTGTTCGGAAAATCTATAAGGGGAATAGCACCACCGACAAATGTATGCTTATGCAGTGTCCTTTGCTGACCACCCGGAATCATTTCGCCTATGTACTCAGGCATATGACAATCCTGACAGGTTTTTGCGGTCATACCAAATCCTGCTGTTTCCCATTCAAGATATGCTGCCTCAAGCGGAACATCATCTTCAGTTTTTAAATCATGACAGGAACCGCAGAGGTCGGAGCTTTCAAAGAGGGGGCTATATTCTGATTTATGAAAACTGTTTGAATCGGGATCCTGGGTCGAACCAAATTTTGTATCGGAAGGTGCAAGGTCAAAACCGGCGTTGGATATTGTATGAACATTTGAAATGGAATGACAGATATCACAGGTAACCCCTTCCTGAGAGACGGGGTGTAGCTGGTCAACCTGATACGGTCCCCATTTTATATCACCGGTGCGCATACCTGCTGCCGAGTGACATTTGGTACAGGCACCATCAAGAGAACCGATATACAAACTTTGTCCGACATTACGGAGCGCCTGAAATACAGGGTCTTTGATTGCATAAGCATGGGATGAGCCGGACCATTCATCATAATATTGGGGGTGACAGCTTTTGCAGTCTTCAGCTGAAGTAAAATCTGAAATCTGCATCGGCACTGAAGTTGTATCTATCGGTTCGGTATCTTCCGGAATTACCCCGCTGTCGGAACAACCGGATAGAACGATTCCAAAAAGAGCTATCAAAAATAGCAGAAAAAAAACAAATGTATAAAATCTGAGTGTCATACGTAATTTATCTCAAGCGTTAAAAATGTACTAAGACGGTTTATTTGCTCTATATTCATAACAATATATTGCTTACAAAAGTTTAGTCAAGGAGATAACTTGTGCAGTTTTTTTGAGAGACGCTTCGGGGTGTGGATGTAAGAAGTTGATTAGCAGGATATTACAAAAAGAGTTCAAACTTCATCATTGTAACGGCGTTACCAATTAAATTTGTGCGTTCACCGTTAAACCGGACTAAAAGTTCACCACCGCGTTTTGATGCCTGATATGCCCGCAATACGGATTTATTCATCTTTTTTGCCCAATATGGTGTCAGCGTACAATGCGCTGAACCGGTTACGGGGTCTTCATCAACACCGGCACCGGGTGCAAAAAATCGGGAGATAAAATCATACCGGTTTTCATCCGATTTCGCGGTTATCATTATTCCACGTACCTGAAGTTTTTTCAATTCTGAAAAATTCGGATTACAATTCCTGATCTCATCTGCTGAGTTCAGTTCAACAAGATAATCAAATTTACTTTTACCTATGTAAACAGCATTAACACCGAGTGCTTCAAGTAATCTATCGGGAGCAGCAACCTCTTCTGCTTCTTTAGAAGGGAAATCGAGCTGGATACCGTCTTTTGTGTATGCTGCATTCAGTTCGCCTGATTGTGTATAAAATGAGATTTCCTTATCATGCGGAAATTTATTCACTTCCCAGATGATATGAGCCGATGCAAGAGTGGCATGTCCGCAGAGTTCAACTTCGACTGCGGGCGTAAACCATCTGAGATTATAGCCGTTTTTTTCGGGATATAAAAATGCTGTTTCCGACAGATTATTTTCCATCGCAATTTGCTGCATCAGTTTTTCATCAAGTGCTATTTCTGTTATGCAAACAGCTGCCGGATTACCGGAAAACGGTTTTGATGTAAAAGCATCGACTTGATAGAGTGTCAGGTTCATCATTTTCCCTAAATTTTTATTATTTTTTAAAATACACTGACATCCCCTGTCAGTCAAGGGTGATATATTGTTTTTAGCGGCATGGTGGGTTTGATCCTTTCTTGTCTGTGCCGTGGGACAGCATAAGAGGGAGACCGTGTAACAGCGGTCTCCATAAAAAACTTACAGATAAAGAAAAGAGGACAGTCATGCTGTCAAAAGTTATATCATCATCAACCCTTGGTGTTGAAGCTTACACAGTTGAAGTCGAGTCGGATATTCAGCAGCAGTTACCAGCATTTGTAACAGTCGGTCTGCCTGATGGAGCTGTTCGTGAATCAAAAGAACGGGTAACAGCGGCCATAAAAAACTCCGATTTTCTTTTTCCCGCCAAACGAGTGACAATTAACCTTGCCCCGGCTGATATTCGAAAAGAAGGTTCCGGGTTTGACCTGCCGATTGCTGTTGGGATTCTTTCGGCAACCGGGCAGATTCTTCGTGACCGATGTGATGAGTTTGTCATGCTTGGGGAGTTATCCCTTGATGGTACCCTCCGTCCGATACCGGGAATCCTTCCGATGGCTCTTAGTTTTAAAAATAATAACGGCATCAAAGGAATTTTAGTCCCCCAGGAAAATGCTAAAGAGGCGGCAATGGCAAACACTATTCCGGTATTTCCGGTAAAATCACTCAAGGATGCTGTTCATTTTCTGGAAGATGAATCAACAATTAATCAATTTATTATAGATATAAAATCTGTTTTTGATGAGGCTCATAGATATCATATTGATTTTGCCGATGTCAAAGGTCAGGAATCAGCCAAAAGAGCACTTGAAGTCGCCGCTGCCGGAGGTCATAATATTATTATGATCGGACCTCCAGGTTCCGGAAAAACGATGCTTGCACGCAGAATGCCAACAATACTTCCCGATTTATCAATTGAAGAAGCACTCGAAACAACAAAAATCCATTCGGTTGCAGGGCGACTTCCGGCTGATTCCGCATTAATCGCCACCCGGCCATTTCGCTCACCCCATCATTCGATATCGTATGCCGGGTTAATCGGCGGCGGAACGATACCTAAACCGGGTGAGGTCTCCCTTGCCCATCATGGCGTTCTCTTTTTGGATGAACTCCCTGAATTCAAAAAAGATATTCTTGAGATGCTTCGCCAACCGATGGAGGACAACGAAGTCACTATCTCCCGGGCTTTGACAACATTGACCTACCCTGCCGGGTTTATGCTGATTTCGGCAATGAATCCCTGCCCGTGCGGATATTATGGTGACCCGAATCATGAATGTAACTGCTCAACCGCCGAGATTCAACGATATATGTCCAAGATATCGGGACCGTTGATGGATAGAATCGATATTCATATCACAGTTCCGGCTGTCAAATTCAAAGAGCTATCGTCGGAAACTAAAGGAGAAAAGTCGGAGGATATCGTCAAACGGGTCAACGCTGCCCGTCAAATGCAGATTGAACGGTTTCGAAATGAGGAGAAGATTTTTTGTAATGCACATATGGAGTCGCAGGATATCAGAAATTTCTGTCGTATAGATTCCTCATCACAATCTCTTTTAGCTATGGCAATTTCCAAACAGGGTCTTTCAGCACGGGCGTACGACCGGATAATAAAAGTTGCCAGAACGATTGCTGATTTAGCCGGTTCACAACAGATTGAGATGGGTCATATCGCTGAAGCGATTCATTACCGGACGCTGGACAGGAAACGGTGGCTGTAAAAAAAAGCCCGCATATTATGCGGGCTTTTTTAACATATATGAAAGAGGAATTATTTCTTTCTGATTGTTAGACAGACATCAACCTCATGTCCGTTTGCCGGCGGTTTGTTCGGCTTGATCGTAATTACCGCATCTTCGGACAGGAACTGTTCAAGATTCATCGTTGGATCTACATACGGATTCCAGGTATAGATAACACTGTCAACTGTGACCGTTAGAATCCTTTCCGGATTACCTGGGTTAGCATTTGAAGAGAACTCAAGAATATAGTTCCCTTCGGAGTTTGTAAACATCCAGATGATATCTTTGAGATGCGGTGAAAGCCTTGAACAAAGAGTATATACTTCCAGAGTATCCGTTATCTCGATAAATACTGTATCTACAATCGTAGTCGTATCATAAATAAATATCGTATCCGACTGCACCGTTGTATCAACGACTACAACAGTATCAACAGCCAGCGTATCAACTATAAATACTGTATCGGTGTATATAATCGAATCGATAATGGTAACAGTATCGATAATGGTATTGATTGTATCAATAATATATACCGTATCGGTGTTGATAATCGTATCATAAACAATTGTTGAATCGTAGATGTAAGTACTGTCATAAATTATCAGCGTATCGGTTATCGTATTTGTATCTACAACAAAGATTGTATCATAATTCATAGTTGTATCATAAACAATCATCGTATCAACTATAAACGTAGTGTCGTTTATGAAGGTCGTATCGTAGAAATAAATTGAATCGGTGTTATTTACCGTATCAACCTGAATAATCGTATCATAGATAATGTTTGTATCAACGACAAACATCGTATCGGTAGTAACGGTCGTATCATAGAAATAGAGTGAATCGACGATGTAAAATGAGTCGATCGTAAAAACTGTATCGGATGAATAGACAGTATCGATTACTGTAAATGTATCGATCACAATTGTCGTATCAACCGAATAAACTGTATCATTGACTATTGTAGAATCATAGATGTAGAGGGTATCGGTCATAATGATGGTATCGATTTGAGGGATAGGAGGGTTGTTATTGGAACCGTCATCTACCTCAAGCGGGTTTGAACAGTTAATTAAAATCTGCAAACCGAATAATGTCAAACATGCTGTGAGAATAAATAGTATTCGTTTCACTTTTTACCTCCAAAAATATTAAAGCATGAGATCGAAAGCATAAACTGTCCGTTTTTCGTATCTGATGTCTCGTCTACAGCATTTCGTTGTGTTACCGGATTGTAGGCACCGGTTACCTCAAGAAAATCAAAAAACTCATAACGGAGACCGACCAGAGGACCTTCGGACATATCGACATATTCTAAATAATCATTGGCAATATTTTCAATCCGGTACCATCCGGCTAACAGACCAAGGCGAGTGTCATCGAATGGAAAATAAACAGCTTTGGCACCGAGCATTCTCCGTTTTGTGTCTAATTCAAGAGTTGGATGGTCATAGTCTGATGACCAGAGTGAGTATCCGGCGACAGCTTCAACAAAAATCTATTTTTTCCAGGTCATGCCGGCACCGACAAAAGGCATCCCGCCATATGGGGATGAAGTTATACAGCCCATAATTTTAATTCCAAAGAA
>QQUK01000327.1 GCA_008501655.1 Calditrichota bacterium | reverse complement strand
TGATAAACTCCATGACAAAATTTTAGAACATATCGAATTTTCTAAGAAAAAT
The DNA here is from genome assembly GCA_008501655.1 of Calditrichota bacterium. Taxonomy (GTDB): domain Bacteria; phylum Zixibacteria; class MSB-5A5; order GN15; family FEB-12; genus QQUK01. Next base: position 8,477 of record QQUK01000327.1, on the reverse strand, counting down.
AATCTTTTTGAAGAGCACCGGAAAAAACAACTCAAGAAAAAAGTTATCAATATCATTAAAAATCATTTTGAAAATGAGTTTTTAAAAAAAGTATCAGACTTTACAGATTTTGATGCAATCTTAAATGACATCGCCGACGGTAAAACAAATCCATATAAAATCGGTAAAGAACTGTTTGAAAAATTCCTTCATCAATAACTGAGCATCAACCCCTATGAAAAAAGAGATAGCGCTGTCGTTTCTACTTACCCTTCTTGTCTTCTGCCTGAATTATTTCCTGCGTACTATGATTTATCATGCTGAGGATATTATCACGGGAACTTATTACTATCACCAGACTGCTTACCCTTTTAAACTGCGGCCGTTTACAAGTATGGCAATGTTTTACTTAAATGAAATGCATCTTTCATTTTTATGGTCGTTTATTGTGCATCAATATGGATTACTCTTTTTGTTTTTTATATCAATTACGAGGTTGCTTAAACAGTTTGAGCTTACTCAAACCGACCGAATCATCGGATTATTTATTACAGCTTTAACATTTCCAATTCTCTGTATCCATTTTGTTCCGGTCTACTCGTATGATGATATCTGGGCATATCTTTGTGTCGTATGGATGTTTTATTTTATAATAAAAGATAAATTTTACATAGCCGCCCTTTTTTGGATGATTTCACTCATATCCAGAGAAAGTATGGTTCTGTTATTTCCTCTGTTTTTTATTTATCGTAATAAATCAAAATCAATATTCAGTTGGTGCATTCCAATGATGCTCCCGGTATTTTTTTATTCATCAGCCCGTATCTTTTTTTTCCCGGAAGTTCTCGAAGGTCGCTTTACCAGACTTATCGTGAATTTTGAAAATGCTGATACAATCCGCCAGACAATTTACTCACTCTTTATATCGTTTGGATGGTTGTGGGCATTTATAATTGTACCGTTTAAAAACCAGTCTGATGAAGATAAAAAACTATATCTCAGTGCAATAGTTATTTCGCTCTTGACTATTGTTGTGGTTCTGAATACAGCTCTTGTCCGGGAAGTGAGACTTCTCTTTACACCGTTTGTGGTTATTATCCCGTATGTTTTGATGAGATTCAGACAGGTAATACCAAAAATGAAATCTTATATGACATTACAATATATTAGCAGGGTGATTCTGTTATTTATAGTCAGCGTGATTTTGACAGTCATTCTATTTCCCTCATTTACCTATCTGCCAATGATCGATTTCCACCGGGTTCTTTTTGCGATGCATCTTACCGGATTTGTTATCGTATATATTGTATTACGTAAAGTAAATCAGAGGGAATAAAAATAATGCCAACTATCATAACACACTCATTAATCGGATTTCTTTCAGGAAAACTATCCGCATTTGAAGTTGATAAAAAACGGTTCTGGTTTTTTTCAATTGTTTTGCCGATGCTTCCTGATGCAGATGTCCTTACTTTTTATTTTAATATTCACTATTCCCATTTTATTGGGCATCGTGGTTTTTTTCATTCAATCTTTTTTGCATATCTGATAGGAATTATTATTGTCACATTCTTTTTTAGGAAAAATAATCTGTTTTCCAGGAAATCACTCTTGTTAATGGCATATTTTGGGACCTTAACTGCTTCACATGGTATTTTTGACGCTATGACAAACGGGGGGATGGGGATTGCTCTGCTGGCACCGTTTGATAACACACGTTACTTTCTCCCATTTCGACCGATTCAGGTATCACCAATCGGTATTACAAAATTCTTTAGTTACTGGGGTTATAAAACTTTATTCAGTGAGATGCTCTACATCTGGACACCTGCGGTTTTGATTACTTTTCTGACCTTATTTATCAAAAAAAAACGAAAAAATCCAAAGAAAATCTGAAACTTCCCCCGTATAAATTTAAAAGCAATTAACGTTATTTACTACAACAGCTTACGACTAATAAGATAATGAAAAAAGAGACGCTGTCTCCTTGATTTTCGTATCATATTGTTGTATTATACACCCTTAATTTAGCATGGAGAAAGTTATGTTTACCAAGAATTTTATAGAAAAACTCAAAGATCGTTTAGCTAACTGGAACAAAACTGCCGAAAAGTATCGGGGTAAAAAATCAATGCCTCGTTTTTTCACCGTATCAGGTGATGATATAGATGAACTCTACACTCCCGACTCAATAAAAGGCGCCGATACCGAAAACTATTTTGATGAACATATCGGACTTCCCGGTGAATATCCTTACACCCGAGGCGTCCATCACACCCTCTACCGTACAAAACTCTGGACAATGCGTCAGTTCGCCGGTATGGGTACTCCGATTCAGACCAACGAACGGTTCAAATATATTCTCAAACAGGGTGGTACCGGGCTTTCTACAGCTTTTGATTTACCAACCTTGATGGGCTACGATTCCGATCATGTCCGTTCACTCGGTGAAGTCGGCAAATGCGGTGTTGCCGTTGATACTCTCGCTGATATGGAAATCATCTACGGCGGCATAGACCTCGCCAAAGTCTCCACTTCAATGACCATCAACTCGCCGGCGTCAGTTGTGCTTGCTATGTACTTAGTCGTTGCCGAAAAACAGGGCGTTCCCTTTGATCAGATTCGCGGAACCCTGCAAAATGATATTTTAAAAGAATACATAGCCCAAAAAGAATTTATCTTCCCGCCCAAACCATCAATCAGATTAATTACCGACATGATGGACTACTGCACCAAAAACGTTCCTCAGTTCAACACTATTTCAATTTCCGGATACCATATCCGTGAAGCCGGCGCTACTGCTGCACAGGAACTCGCCTTCACTCTTGCCGATGGATTCTGTTATATCGAATCAGCTATCGAAGCCGGTCAGGATGTCGATGAGTTCGCTCCAAGACTTTCATTCTTCTTTAATGCTCACTCCGACTTTTTTGAAGAGATCGCAAAATACAGAGCTGCCCGCCGTATCTACGCCAAACGGATGAAAAATAAATACAAAGCGAAAAACCCGAAAAGTTGGCTCCTGCGTTTCCACACCCAGACAGCCGGATGTTCACTCACCGCCCAGCAGCCGGAAAACAATATCGTCCGTACCGCTATTCAGGCTCTCTCCGGAGTTCTCGGCGGAACCCAGTCATTGCATACAAATTCTATGGATGAAACCCTTGCCCTGCCATCAGAAAAAGCAGCTCTTATTGCCCTTCGCACCCAGCAGGTCATTGCTCATGAAACCGGTGTTGCCAACACCGTTGACCCGCTTGGCGGTTCTTACTTTGTTGAAGCCCTTACTGACAAAATGGAAGCTGAAGCTGAACAATATTTTGACGAAATCGAACAGCGCGGCGGAGTCCTCCAATGTATCGAAGACGGCTTTTTCCAGAAAGAACTTGCCAAATCAGCTTACCGCTACCAGATGGAACTTGAGAAAAAAGACCGCATTGTTGTAGGCGTAAATGATTTTGTCATGGAAGATGAAAAGATTGATATACCGGTTCTCAAAATTGACAAAAATATCGAAAAAGAACAGGTTGATTTCTGTAAGAAAATTAAAGCCGACCGCGACAACGGAAAAGTTCAGCAGACCCTTGAACATCTGCGTGAGGTTGCCAAAGGTGACGGCAATACTTTTGAAGCGATGATGGAATGTGCCCGTGCTTATGTTTCCGTTGGTGAAATGTGCGACGTCCTCCGTGAAGAGTGGGGCGAATACACTGAAACCCAGGCTGCGATGAGCGCATCATAAATTGAATTTTAAATTTTGATATAGATTTACAAGGAATAGCATGGATAAAAAAATAAGAGTTTTACTCGCAAAGCCGGGTCTTGATGGTCATGACCGCGGTATAAAAGTCATCGCCGCCGCTCTGCGCGATGCCGGGATGGAAGTCATCTACACCGGTCTTCGTCAGACTCCGGAAATGATTGTTGATGCTGCCGTGCAGGAAGATGTCGACGCTATCGGCGTTTCGATTCTTTCCGGTGCTCACATGACTTTGTTCCCCGCGATACTCGACGTCATGAAAGCGAAAGATGCCTCTGACATGATTCTCTTCGGTGGTGGTATCATACCCGACGACGACAAAGCGGAACTTGAGAAACTTGGTGTTGCTAAAGTATTCACTCCCGGTGCACCGACCGAGGAAGCTATCAACTTCTTGAAAAAAGCGGTAGCACAAAAAGGTTCAGACGAAAAGATAATGTAATTATAAAACAACGAGCTTGGCTCATGGAGGTAATATGAATAAGAATGTAGACCCGAAACAACAGGAAGTACGTGATCTCGTCAAAAAGTTTGCCGACAAGGAAATCTACCCGATTACCCGCGAACTTGACCAGATGCCGGAACCGAGAAAATTCCCGCACGAATTGTACAAAAAACTTGGACAGGCCGGTTTCATCGGTTTTGCTATGCCAAAAGAACTTGGCGGGCAGGGAAAAACACATCTTGAATATATCACCCTTGTTGAAGAACTCTGTTACCATGATCCCGCAGTCGGACTGTTAACCGCCGTCGGTGAACTTGCAACCCATCCGGTTATTAATTTTGGTACTGACGAACAGAAGAAAAAGTATGTCTCCAAATGTGCCGCCGGTGAAATCGTTCCCGCATTTGTCTTAACCGAACCGAATGCCGGTTCCGATGCCGCCAACCAGTCAACTGAAGCTGTTGAAGATGGTGATAACTACGTTATCAACGGTGAAAAAATATTTATCATGCACGGCGATGTCGCCGACCTTGCCGTCGTCTTTTGTAAAATCAAAGACAAACCGAAAATGTCAGCAATCTTAGTCGAAACCGACCAGCCCGGCTGGGAACCGCGTACACTCAAAAACAAAATGGGTATGCGTGCCGCAACAACCGGCGGTATTTTCTTAAAAGATGTCAAAGCACCCAAAGAAAATCTGCTCGGTGAAGTCGGACGCGGTTTCCGTTACGCAATGATAACCCTCGACTCCGCCCGTGTTGGTGTTGCTGCTCAGGGTCTCGGCTTAGCTGAAAGAATGCTTGACGAATCGATTTCTTATGCAAAAAAACGTATCGCATTCGGAGCTCCGATTGCCAAACTGCAGGCTATTCAATGGATGATTGCCGATATGGCAACCCGTATCGAAGCTGCACGCGGTCTTACTTATAAGGCTGCCCAGATGCAGGATGCCGGTGAAAAATATTCACTCGAAGCTGCTATGGCAAAACTTTATGCTTCCGAAACTGCAAACTTCTGCTGCCAGAAAGCTATGCAGATTCACGGCGGGTACGGATTTATCGGTGAATTTTCTACAATTGAAAAATTCTATCGTGACCAGAGAGTCCTTGAAATCTACGAAGGAACCTCCGAAGTCCAGCGTTTGGTTATCGCAGGTTCAGTCATTGGACGGTAATGAAATTTGGTGATTTTGAAATTAAAACCTTCGTCGAGCAAAGATTTAAGCTCGACGGAGGTTCAATGTTTGGGGTAGTCCCCAAAACTATGTGGCAAAAATTCGTAACTCCTGACGAAAATAACCGCATCGACTATGTTACAAACCTCTTTCTTTTAAAAGCTAACGGGAAAAACATTCTGTTTGAAACCGGTTTCGGTGATACAATCTCTGAACGGGAGAAAAAAGTTTACGCTATTACAGAAGAAAATAATTTGACAAACGGTCTCCACACACTTGGAGTTACCGAAGATGATATCGACTATGTCATCCTGACCCATCTGCATACCGACCATATGGCAGGCGGACTGAAATTTGAAGACGGCAGGTATCTCCCGCGATTTCCGAATGCGACATATATAACATCTGAGGAAGAATACAATGTCGCTCTGAATCCGAATGAACGTACTGCCGCTGTCTATATCCCTGATAGAATCTCTGCCCTTAAAGATTCCGGTAAATTAGAATTTATCGGCCGTAATGAAAAATTGTTTGATGGTATCCATACCGTCCACTGCGGAGGGCATACGGAAGGGATTTTTGCTCTGGAGTTTGAATCGGGAAACCAAAAACTCTATTATTATAGTGATTTGTTTATGTCGTCCTACTACATGAAAACTGCTTATATCCCGGCAACTGATTTGTATCCGCTTGACTCAATGGCTATCAAAAGAAAAAAACTACCGGAACTGATAAATGAAGATATTATCTTAGCCTATTGCCACGACCCGAATCATCGGTTTGTAAAAGTGAACGAAGTTGATAATAAAATTGTATTAGAAGATATAGAAAATTAGATTTATAGATATATAATAAGTCATCCTGAGCTTGTCGAAGGGTATCATAGTAAAGTAAAGTAGGTCAAGAGCCCTGTGCTCTTGACATAGAAATAAAATAATTTGTCACCCTGAGCTTGTCGAAGGGTGCACAAACTAAAATTGAAAGTTGAGTAGGTCGAAAGTCTTGACTTTCGACATTAACAATATAGTAGGTCAAGAGCCCTGTGCTCTTGACAGAGAAATAAATTAATTTGTCATCCTGAGCTTGTCGAAGGATACACCTTAAACATAAAGAGTTCCGAATGTCACTTGAAGAAAAACTGAATAAATTAGAAAAGATGCGCACCGAAGCAAAACTCGGCGGTGGTGAAAAACGTATCGAATCCCAGCATAAAAAGGGGAAACTGACCGCAAGGGAACGTATCGAACTTCTGGTCGATGAAAACTCGTTTGAAGAATTTGATATGTTCGTCACCCATCGATCCACCCAGTTTGGTCTCGATAAACAGAAACCGCTTGGTGATGGTGTTGTAACCGGCTGTGGAAAAATCAACGGACGGATTGTCTATATCTTCTCACAGGACTTCACTGTCTTTGGCGGTTCATTATCCGAAGCACATGCTGAAAAAATCTGCAAAATTATGAATATGGCAATGAAAGTCGGCGCTCCCGTCATCGGTCTCAACGACTCCGGTGGTGCCCGGATTCAGGAAGGTGTTGTCTCTCTCGGCGGATATGCCGATATCTTTTTACTCAACACTCTTGCTTCCGGTGTCATCCCTCAGATATCAATGATTCTTGGTCCTTGTGCCGGTGGTGCCGTTTACTCTCCGGCTATTACAGATTTTACTTTTATGACCAAAGGCACATCCTACATGTTTGTTACCGGACCTAACGTTGTTAAAACGGTAACCCATGAAGAAGTAACCTCCGAAGAACTCGGCGGCGCTGTGGTCCATTCATCCAAATCCGGTGTTTCACACTTTGCCTGTGAAAACGAAGCTGATGCTATCTCAAGATTAAAACAGCTGATGCGATATATCCCCCAAAACAATCTTGAAGATCCCCCAACAGTTGAATGTACCGACCCGTTTGATCGCGAAGATGAATCCCTCAACCATATCATTCCTGAAAATCCGAACCAGCCATACGATATGAAAGAAATCATCGCCTCCGTCGTCGATTCCGGTTCATTCTTCGAAGTTCACGAAGATTACGCAATGAATATCATCGTTGGTTTTGCCCATATCGGCGGACGTTCAATCGGAATCATCGCTAATCAGCCGGCGGTACTAGCCGGCGTCCTTGATTCCAACTCTTCCATCAAAGGTGCCCGCTTTATCCGCTTCTGTGATGCCTTTAATATTCCTCTTTTGACATTTGAAGATGTCCCCGGATTCCTTCCCGGTGTTGATCAGGAACATGGCGGGATTATCAAAAACGGTGCCAAACTTCTCTACGCCTACTGCGAAGCAACCGTTCCGAAGATTACTGTCATCACCCGTAAAGCATACGGTGGAGCATACGACGTAATGAATTCCAAACATGTCCGCGGTGACATGAACTACGCCTGGCCGACTGCTGAGATTGCTGTGATGGGTTCCAAAGGTGCTGTTGAAATTATATTCAAAAAAGAAATCGATGCTGCCGCCGATCCCGAAGCAAAACTGAAAGAGCTGACCGACCAGTATCAGGTACAGTTTGCCAATCCGTTCTCAGCAGCTTCGCGCGGATATATCGATGATGTCATCGAACCGAAAACAACCCGGTCAAGATTGATTCGGGCATTTAAGATGCTTGAAACGAAACAGGACTCCAACCCTCCAAAAAAACACGGCAACATTCCGTTATAGGAGGGAGAACTTATGCCAAAAATAAAAAAAATACTCATAGCAAACCGTGGTGAAATAGCCGTCCGAATAATCCGCGCCTGTCGCGACCTCGGCATCACTTCGGTTGCAGTCTTCTCTGAAGCGGATAAAACTGCATTCCATGTCCGGATGGCTGATGAAGCGTACCATATCGGTCCTGCTGAATCATCCAAAAGCTACCTTGTTCAGGATAACATTATCAACGCTGCCAAAAAATCCGGTGCCGATGCAATCCATCCCGGGTACGGATTCCTTGCTGAAAATGCAACCTTTGCACAACGATGTATTGACGAAGGTATCATTTTCATCGGACCAAAACCGGAGACAATCGCACTCTTAGGCGATAAACTGCAAGCCCGCTCGGCAGCGATTGAAGCGGAACTTCCTCTTGTCCCCGGATGCGAGTTCGACGAAAAGAACATGCCGGAAG
>QQUK01000265.1 GCA_008501655.1 Calditrichota bacterium | reverse complement strand
ATTGTCCGGGAGTATGAAGGTCGCCAAAAAGACCTGATCGGTAATTTTGAGGATAAACTAACCGATGCCGGTTTTGTTATGGTTCAGATTCAATCGGGACTTGGTGTTAGAAATGAAATCCAACCGTTAATTGATAATGAACCAGCATCACTTGAGAAGCTTGAAAAACAATCCAAAGAAGGTAAATTTTCACCGACACGACTTGATGAACTCGGCAGGAAATGGGATTCACTTCGCAGAGAATTTGATACTGTAACTGTTGAATCAAAAAAATTGAATACTAAACTTGAGGATGCTTTATCAAAACTTGATCTGTCTATTGTATCACCATTGATAGCTGATAAAATTTCACTGTTGAAAAAGAGATATCCGCTTGAATCGGTGCAGGTTTATCTCGATGAAGCCGAGGAAGCAATGGTTTCAGATCTTGACCGTTTTCGGGAAGCACAACCCCGTCGGGGTGAGGAAGAGGCTCCTTCGTTCAGAAAACGGGAACCGTTTGAAGAGTTTTCTGTAAATCTGATTTTGGATAATGCTGACATGCATTCAATTCCGATTGTAATTGAAAAATCACCATCATATAAAAATATGTTCGGTTCACTTGAACGTGTTGTCGACCGGTTTGGATATTGGAGAACGGATTTTTCGAGAATATTTTCCGGCTCCTTAGTTAAGGCATCGGGTGGTTTTTTTATTATCAATGCGATGGATTTATTGTCCGAACCGGGAATGTGGATGCAGTTGAAACGGGCGATCCGCAATGAAGAGATTCAAATCGCTGGATATGATCCTTTTTATATGATGGCTGGTGCCGGAATCAAACCGGAACCGATTCCACTTGATGTCAAAGTCGTCCTGATTGGTGATCCATCGGTATATAATCTTCTTTTGCAGATGGATCCGGATTTCAAAAAAGTTTTCAAAGTCAAAGCTGAGTTTGATTCGGTGATGAAAGCTAATACTGCTAATTATAAAAACTATTATCAGTTTGTAAAAAAAGTAATCAAAAATGAAGGGTTATCTCCTTTTGATGTAAGTGGTCTTCAAGCAGTCTGTGAATACGGTATGCGGGTTGCCGGCAGTCGTGATAAATTGAGTACAAAGTTTAATGTAATCTCTGATATCATTCGTGAGGCTGATTACTGTACCAGAGAACGAAAAGGAAACAAAGTTATCCGTAAAGACGTTTACAAAGCGATTGAGAACAAAATTTCCCGTGTAAACCTGATTGAAGATAAAATTCAGGAGATGTTTGATGATGAAACATACCTTGTGACCGTTACCGGTAAGACGGTCGGTCAAATCAATGGACTTTCTGTGTATTCAATGGGTGAGTTTTCATTCGGAAAACCGACAAGAATAACGGTAAATACTTCTTTAGGTAAAGAAGGTGTCATTAATATTGAGCGTGAATCTGACCTTTCGGGACCAATTCATAATAAAGGTGTACTTGTTTTAAGCGGGTATATTCGTAAGATGTTTGCTCAGAATAAACCGCTTGCAATGGCTGCATCAATATCGTTTGAACAGTCTTATTCGGGTGTGGATGGTGATTCAGCCTCTTCAACGGAGATATATGCGATACTCTCTTCAATTGCTAAAATCCCAATCAATCAGGGTATTGCGGTAACTGGGTCGATGAATCAAAAAGGTGAAATACAACCGATAGGTGGTGTGAACCATAAGATTGAAGGGTTTTATGATGTCTGCAAGAATAAACGTTTAACCGGAAAACAAGGTGTAATCATACCGGAACAGAACGTAAAAGATTTATTATTGCGTCCTGATGTGATAGAAGCAGTCGAAAAGGGTAAGTTTCATATTTACCCGGTAAAAACGATTGAAGAAGGCATCGAGATACTAACCGGTGTACCTGCAGGGAAACAAAACCGGGCAGGATTGTTCCCTGAAGGATCAGTAATGCGTAAAGTTGATGATACATTGTATGAAATGGCTCTTGAACTGCAGCATTTTGGTCGGATGGATAACAATAACAACAAAAAGAAAAAGAAGTAAATCTAAAATAAATGATGCAATTATAGAAGATGTACACATGAGTGTGCATCTTTTTTTGTATATATTCATTAATTAGCTCATGCAAGGTTTGTGCCATCCAGGTAAAGATAGTCATTTTTTTCTTGACATAATTTTAACAAAGTGGTTTTTTAATGATGAACAAACTAAAACGTGGAAGGATGTTCAATGCGCAAAGCTAAAAAAGCAACCAAGAAAAAAGCAACCAAGAAAAAAGCTACGAAGAAAAAAGTAGCCAAGAAAAAGGTCGCGAAGAAAAAAGCAACCAAGAAAAAAGCTACAAAGAAAAAAGTAGCTAAGAAAAAAGTAGCTAAAAAAAGAACCAAGAAAAAAGCTACGAAGAAAAAAGCAACAAAGAAAAAAGTAGCTAAGAAAAGAACCAAGAAAAAAGCTACGAAGAAAAAAGCAACCAAGAAAAAGGCTACGAAGAAAAAAGCAACAAAGAAAAAAGTAGCTAAGAAAAAGACCAGATGTGCTGGTAAAACCAAAGACGGTAAAAAGTGTAAACGCTTTACCGACGGCAGAAGTAAATTCTGTTCAGTACATAAAAAGAGAAGATAATATTATCTTATACGACAAAGGCACAGTCATTAGACTGTGCCTTTTTTTTATCTTTATTCTCTGTCGGGTAAGACGTCGACACTTTAATTCCTAATTAGAAATCAGCACCAAATGAAAAATAGTGGGAGGTATGGTCTGAGACCGAATTCATATCGGTCGACCAGGCGATATCATACCTGAGAAGTAAAAATCCGAGATTTAGCCGCATTCCGGTCCCAAAGCCGACTTTGATATCATTCAGTCTGCTTGTGTTAGATTCTGATACACCGCCTTTAAAATTATCTCCGTACCATGCCGCACCAACATCGGTAAAGATTGAACCTTGAATCCGGCTGAGTACAAGCGGTAACGGGAATCGCATAGCAAAATAATCAATCAATGGAAATCTGAATTCAGCATTAAACAGACCGTAGCGGTCACCGGATAATTCATAATAAGGAACACCGCGGAGGGGAGTGACGACATCGGCAAAGTACAGGTTTTCGATTTCGTATACTTTTGTATCAATTGTTCTGGAACCGATCCAGTTCGTCGTACCGCCTAAGAAATACAGTTTTGGTGTTTTACCGAACGAGGCACCGCCGGAAAAGCGGATTGCAAATGAGAATGAATTTTTCAGGTGATAATATTTTCTATAATCGAATTCAGCCGAAGTAAACTGAACATCACCGGCATCAAACAGATTGATTCCGGATGATAGTGAGAACTTAGCTCTTCTGCCGTTGATCGGTCCGGTGATTCCCCAGAGAATATTGTCGGTAACATAAGCAAGTTCTCCAACAGAAACCTTGGTGCTTCGCTTACTCTGGACATCTTCGAATGAAAAATAATTATAATACTGGCGGTCGATAAAATACTGTGATGTGACAAGTTCAACTCTGTCAAATGTCGAGAAAGGATACCGTACAACACCTTGAAAACCATAAAAACGGTCTGAAAAATAGGAATCGTTTTCGTAGGAATATAAGTTTTTAGAATGGAAAATACCAAATCCGAGCTGAGTTCGACGTTTGTTATGGAAGTAAAATACTTGTATGTTTGTCTGATCGATAGTATTTACTAAATCGGTTGCGATATAAAATTGATTGTTTCCTAAATAATCAGAGAAGACAAAGAACGACTGACCCTGAAAACCGAAGAATGTATCGTATCCCCATCCGGCATGTACAAAATCAGGTGTGTATTTTGTTTTGTAATTTTTAATTTTATACTCACCATTTTTATTCGGACCGGTGCGTTCTTCAAATATCTCCGCTTCTTCCATTGGCTTCAGATTCCCCGTTTGACCTGATTCACCGGGAAGGTCAACAAAGATTGAATCAAACTTAGTTTCAGTATCATCAGCGACAAAAACAAAGCCTTCGTCGGTGATTGCAGTTTCTGATGTTAGCGTGGAATCCTCGACAGCTGCCAGTGTATCCGATACGGTCTCAGTTGTATCACTGGCTATAAGGACTGAATCTGCTGAAGCTGAATCATTTTTCTGTTCCGGAATTGAAGCCATAATTGCTTTGAATGTAGAATCGATAATGAAATTATCAAGCGAATCATGCTGCGATTGATGTTCTGCTAAAATCTCCTGACTTTTAGCATTTTTCAAAAGATCATATTTTCCTTGTAAGAAATCAGTTTTTGCCAGAACATTATTTTCACCTTCCGGCTTCAATTCAGTCATTACAAAGATATCAAAAGCTCCTTTGTTGAATGCGGAGAATGCGATTTTTTTGCTGTCCGGAGACCAGCTGATTGAACGTACCCCGGTCAGAATATCGGTAACCGGATAAGAAACAGAAGAGTCAAGCAGAGAGATATAGATATTGTCAATACCGTTTCTGCTTGAGATAAAAGCGAGCTTTTTTCCATCAGGTGAAACGGTCGGCACTGTATTTGGACCGGGACCTAAATCCAGCGGTTCGACTGATTGCGACTTATCGATGTCGAGTCTGAAAATATTATAAAATCCATATTCAAAATCTCCAGGCAGAAATGCACCTTCATCAACATAAATGTTTTCATCCCAGATAGGAGTTTTTGATGTCGGATGAGGACGGTCTGATGAAAAGATTATCTGATTTGTATTTGGTACCCATGTCGGGTCGGTATCATCATAGCGGTCATTTGTCAGACGGGTCAATTGATCCGTTTCCATTTCATAGATATAAATATCACGTTTGAAACCTTCGAGTGCTGAGAATGCTATTCTATTTCCATCGGGTGAATATTCGGGTGAGACAATATTGTAAAAATTAAAACTTTTCCGTTTGATTATTTTTCCTTTTTCAAGTGAATAAAACATCAAAGTCGGTGTACCTTCGGATTTTGCAACAAAGACCATCATATTGCCATCGGGTGAAAAAGACATTCCTGATACAAATGAATGGAGTGATTCAAGGTCGCCGGAGCGTTCCCCTTCAACAAGTTCTTTGATGACTTTACCGGTTTTAGCGTCGATAAGAACAATTTTAGTATAATCATCTCTATCGGTAAAAATAGCAATCTTGTCACCATCGGGATGGAACTGCGGTTTTTCGTTGAAGTAGGAGCCGTCTTTTCTTGCTTTGGTTAATGCTGTTGAAAAATCAACCGGTTCTTTTCTTATTGCTATTTCGGGCCAGTATCTTTTTTTCATCTCTTTAGAAAAGTCGTTCCAGAATTCCTCTTCAGTTTTATCAATGACTTCTTTCATCGCTTTATTTAAGGTGAGATAGATTTTTCCCTTTTTCAGGATTTCACCAAGCTTCTCTTCACCGTATGTTTCAGCAAGATATTTAATCATCGCCTGTCCCTGTTTATAAGCAAGGAATCCTCCCAGGTACATTGGGGGAGCAAGGTAATTGTTTATGGTAGCATCGCGTACAAACATATCAGAAAAATAATCCCAGCCATGTCTTGAGGAGTATTCTGCAAAACCTTCAGCATACCACAGAGGGAGATTAAACAATCGGTTTCTGGATAACAGAGTTGAGAACATATTACCGTAGATGAGGTCATATACAAAAGCGTGTGTTAATTCATGATGGAGTACATGGCGGAATTCTTCGTAGGAACCGTTAAACGGTATAACAATCCTGTTTTTGAATGCTTCAGTAAATCCACCGACACCTTCAGGAAGGAGGGAACCGGTAATATTTGTCTGCTGGAAATCATTATGAGAATTATAAACAAATATCGGAATCGGATTCTGGATTTTGTAATTCAGCTCATTTGAAATTTCGACATATGCGGATTCCATAACCGTTGCTGTGAACTTTGCTGTTTCGTATGCATCTTCATAGAAATAGATATCAAAATGTTTGGACTGAATATACTGCCATTCGAAATCTTTATAGCGGACTTTGTTTTTGCCGAAATATGTCTCTTGCGCCGAAATGGAGCTTGTTATGGCAATTGCTGCTATTAAGATTATAAAGATTAGTTTTTTCATATTGTATGTACCTTTAGAATTTACTCATTATGTATATATAAAACGTCTTAAATGCCTAAATTGTTCATTTTTGACTTGTAAATCTCTGTCGTTTACTATGTTGTTACTCTATTAATGTCGGCACCCAAGAATTGTAATTTATCTTCAATTTTGCTGTATCCACGGTCGACATGGTAGATTCGATTTATTTCTGATTCCCTTTGGCAGCAAGGCAGGTCAGGATAATACCGGCGCCGGCTCTGATATCTGAGGCCATAACCGATGTACCTTCGAGTTTTTTGACACCATTTATTGTAGCTTCATCTGATGAGATAATAATATCCGCCCCAAGTCGGCGCATTTCCATTGTATGAGAGAAACGGTCATTAAATACAGTTTCTCTGATTCGGGAAGTTCCGGTTGCCAGGGTACATACCGCCATCAGGCACGCCTGGAGGTCGGTCGGAAATCCGGGATACGGAAATGTTGTTATATTTACGGGGTTAAGTTTTTTGGGGGCTTCGAGGGTCAATTTTCTTTTTGCGATTGTGATTTTACAGCCCATATCGGTCAACTTATGGTTTACCATCGAGAGGTCTGATGGTTCAAAGCCGGTAAGAGTGACTTTACCACCGGTGATTGCTGCTCCCATCATAAATGTTCCGGCAACAAGCCGGTCACCACAGACGGAATAATCGACAGCTTTGAGTTCTTTAACCGGTTCAACAATAATATGGGGAGTTCCGGCACCTTTGATTTTTGCTCCGGTTTTATTTAAAAAATTGGCAACATCAACAACCTCGGGATCACAGGCGGCGTTGAATATTTCAGTTTTTCCTTTGGCAAGAACTGCGGCATAGAGAATATTTTCGGTTCCGGTGTGTGAAGGGCGGTCGAAATAGATTGTGCCTCCGGCAAGCTTTTTTGCTTTAGCGATGACATACCCTTTGGTCTCCTCGACTTCGGCACCAAGGCTTTTAAAACCTTCGATAATATAGTCAACCGGCCGGGAGCCAAGCACACATCCGCCGGGAAGGGAAACCTGAGCCTCACCCATTCTGACAAGGATAGGTCCCAGAACTAAAAATGATGCCCGCATCTGGCGCATTAATTCGTAGGGAGCGGTGTTCTGGTGGATGAACGATGCATCGATTTTGATTATCTGTTTGGTTTTATCGTATTCGACTTTTGCACCGAGAAATTCGAGCACTTTGATTGCGGTGAATATATCTCTGAGCGGGGGAACGTTTTTAATTGTCGTGACACCTTTTTTGATAAGAAGGGTGGCGAAGATAATGGGAAGTGCGGCATTTTTGGAACCCTCAACTTTGAGAGACCCGGTTAGCGGTTTTCCACCGGTTATGATAAACTTATCCATTGTAATCCTTTACGTACAATATCAGCTTTTACGTCCCCTTCGACTCCGCTCAGGGTGACGTAAAAGAATCTGGTATGTTTGAAAAGTCATACTGAGCGGAGTCGAAGTATGACTTAGGTTATATTTACCAAAAGTGCCTCTCAAGATTTAGACACTTCAAATGGAGTATGGATTAATATTTCTGAAAAGGAAAGTTTTAACTCTCAAATTCTTTGGAGATATAAGAGAAAATAGCTACTTTTTTGTTGATTTAGGCTTGAAAATAAGCTAAAAAATAGATATGGCACGGTTCAAAAAACCACCTCCGGGGAAACTTATAGTCTCGATTATCTATTCATCAGTAGATGCGCTCGCTGATTCTGTCTCTGCATTGGAGAAGAAGTTTGGCAAGGTGATGTATGAAACGCTCGAGGTTCACTGCGAGCAGGCACCGGATTACACCGAAGAGATGGGAGAGAAACTACACCGGCGCTTTTTCTCATTTGAAAAGGAAGTTCCCCGTGATTCACTTGCTTTGGTCAAAGCGACCTGTTTTAAAATTGAAGCACAGTTTTCCGACCTCATTGACGGATATCATTTTCGTACAGTCAATCTCGATCCCGGGATTTTGACTCCGACGACACTTGTTATGGCATCACATCGGGAGGAGAGCCATAAGGTCTATATTAAAGATGGTGTGTATGCTGAGATTGCGATGATCCATGCTCATGGCGGATTCTGCCGGTTGCCGTGGACGCAATCTGATTTCTGCGATGAAGAGACGATCGCATTTCTGGAGCGTGTGAAACAGACGTTTGACCTTGAGGAATCATCGCAGGAGAGTCTGAATTTGTAGCCCTACCCCTTCAACCGTGCATAAATATAATGATCATACCGTTTACCCTCTTTGCGCATCAGTCCTTTGAGTAACCCCTCCCGTTCAAATCCGGCTTTTTCCAATAGCTTCCACGAAGGAATATTATCCGGAATAACAAAAGCATAGATCCGTTCCAGTTTCATATTTTCAAAATAATAATCAACCATCAGATTCAACGCCTCAAGCATCATCCCCGTCCCCCAGTATTCCTCAGCAATCCAATAACCGACTTCGGCTCGTTTGTGGGGATGATTGATGATATTCAGTCCGATCATTCCGATAACTTCATCCGTTTTCAAATCACAGATAGCGACATGGAACGAGGTAAGTTCGCGCCGTTCTGATGCTGATGTTTCGATAAACTCGATGGCATCA
>QQUK01000062.1 GCA_008501655.1 Calditrichota bacterium | reverse complement strand
AGAAACGCTACAGAAAAAGCAATAATCATTGATCCCAGCATCTTTTCCTGTTCCCGTGATTGTCCTTCAAATTGAACTGAGACACCGGGGAACTGTGCTAAAACTTCCGGAATCACATCGGTTTGAATCTCTTCAATTATTTTTGGAAGATCATCTTTCAGACTCGCCTGATTTGCTTCTACTTTTAACTCATTTTTTCGATCAAGATGAGATATCTGTGTAATTCCCCGTTTGATAGAATAATCAGCAAGTTCACCGAACGGGTATTCATTCCCCATAGGTGTCCGGATTCGCATTTTATCAAGCTGGGTTAAAGATGTCCGGTCTTCCGGACGATACCGAACCCAAACCCGGATCTCATCTCGGCCCCGCTGAATCCGCTGAATCTCCTGCCCAAAATAACCCTGACGAACCTGTCCGACTACATCCTGCAATGTCAAACCAAGCGAATGTGCCAGCGGTTTTAACGTGATATCTATCTCTTTACGCCCTTTTTGGTTTGTATCAGTAATGTCTTTTAATGTAGAATAATTGGACAACCGTTCTTTTGCAACGTTCACAGCTTTTTCAAGAACATCCATGTCTTTCCCGAGAAAACTGATTGAAACCGCTTTTCCAAAATGTCCGGCATTACCAAAAGTTATCTTCTGAGCTTTAGGAAAATCACCGACCTTATCACGAATTCTGTTCGCAATCAGAAAGCTTTCCATATTTCTCTCTTCACCATCGAGCAGTTTGATAAACAATTGCCCAACATGAGATCCACTCTCCCCGAGTTGATTAAAGCCGATCTGACGCTGAATTGACTCAACAACATCTTTACCGTCAACTCTTTCATCTTTCAGTTCATCATTGATCTGCCAGATAATAGTTTCTAGAGAAGCAAGCAGACTATCCGTATCAGCTTCCTGGCTGCCGGCAACAAGAGAAACATTGATAGGGACTTCATCTCCGTCAACATTCGGAAAGAACGTCACTCCTATCAATCCTCCGCCTAAGAGTCCTATTGTTATAAACAAAGCTGCGAGGGGAGTTACAACAACCGCCCATTTGTTTCTGAGGGAAGCCTTCAGCATCGGAGCATAGAGCTTGTTAGTTACATAAGCTATCCAGGATTCGACCTTTGCCCGGTACTTATTGACTTTGACATCCCTGTTCAAACCTTTGGAATGAGCAAGATGCGAAGGTAGAATTGTAAATGCTTCTATCAATGAAAATATCAGGGACGCTGCAACAACAAGTCCAAGCTGCCACATCATCTCACCCAAACGACCCTGCAAAAAGAAAAATGCGACGAATATGATAATAGTAGTCAATACTGAAGTAGTTACCGGTGCAATAACTTCACTGGCACCATTAAGGGCTGCCTGAAGGGCACTTTCTCCCCTTTCATAATGAGCAAAGATGTTCTCCCCAACCACAATTGCATCATCAACCAATATTCCGACAACGATTATCATCGCCGCAAGCGTCATAATGTTTATTGTAATACCAACAAAGGCGGCAATAATAAACATTCCGGCAAAAGAAAATGGTATCGAAGCAGCCACCCAAAACGAAAGCCTGAGATTTAAAAAGAACCCTAAACAGATCAGGACTAAAATCATTCCAATCAATCCGTTTTTAACCAGCAGATCAAGACGTTGTTCTAAGGCAACGGTCATATCACGGAGAGGAACCATCTCCATCCCGCTATGGGTTTCATTAAATTCATTCATCATAAGCTTTGCCCGGTCAGCAATAGCTAAAATATCTTCACTTTCAGTCTGAATGACGTTAAATGAGATAGCATATTGGCCGTTGTAATAACTTTTATCGGGGACATCTTCCCATTGTTCATGAACTTCAGCAATATCCCGCAGCAGCACATAAGTACCGTCGGCATTACCCCGTATCGGAATATTTAAGATATCTTCAGCATAATATTGTCTTCCCCATGCCCGAATCAATATCTCTTCATCCTGCGTATCAAATTTACCACCGGATATATTGACATTTGAAGTATTAACTGCCTGTGATATCTCGTTGAATGTAATATTGTACCGGCGCATGTTTGCTTCGGATACTTCAATCGAAAATTCAAGAGACGGTATCCCTTCCAGCTCAACCTGTGATATTTCTTCCGTAGCTAAAAGCTGGTCCCTAAAATCTTCAGCTATATATTTTAGATTATATAAATCAGCATCACCGTATAAGCCGAGTACCAACGATAACGACTGAAACTCCTGTTTATAAATAACAGGTTGTTCGACATCCTCAGGAAAGGAATTAATCCGGTCGACAGCATTCTTTACGTCAGTCAGAACTTTATCGACATCATACCCAAACATTGTTTCAACATTGACCCTGCCAAAATTCTCTTTGGATATGGAAGTAATACGTTCAACCCCTAAAAGCCCATCTAAGTTTTCTTCAATTTTGAGAATAACACCTTCGGCTACTTCATCTGGTGATGCTCCGCGGTAAGTGACATCAATAGCAATGTTTCTCGGTATCGATTCCGGAAAAAATGAAAACCTGAGCTGTGATACTGATATCAATCCGAATATGATAACGGAAAACATGATGACCGTAACCCACACCGGATATTTAATCAGATAAGCCATCATTCGTTTCATGAACTCCTCCCATCATCATACTGAGCTTTGGCTTCAGCATTCATACCCGGAGCAACTCCTTGCATTGCTTCGGTGACAAGGACATCGGCATCGTCCAGACCGCGGACGATTATCCGGGTCGGTTCTTTCCGAATAATATCAACTTCTTTTCTGGCTAATGTTCCATCCTCAATTATATATACATACCTGTTTTCATAGACTGCTCTGGGAGGAACCGGATATGAATCAGGTATAACTTTTCCCGGCAGGTCCGCTCTTACAAAAATATTATCAAGAAGGTTAGCTGTTTTAGTATCACTAATACTGATATACAAACTTACCGTCTGAGTTGCTTCATCAATAGTACTTCCAACCCTGCTTATCTTCCCTTCCCAGTTGGCATCAAACTCCTTGGAATATAAATTTACTTCCTTTGATTCATCCACCCAGGAGACATTATTCAATTCCAGTGGAACTGCAAT
The DNA here is from genome assembly GCA_008501655.1 of Calditrichota bacterium. Lineage (GTDB taxonomy): Bacteria > Zixibacteria > MSB-5A5 > GN15 > FEB-12 > QQUK01. Next base: position 5,570 of record QQUK01000062.1, on the reverse strand, counting down.
CTCCATATCTTCTAAACTGATTATTTCACCAAGCAGTGTGCCTGACCTTGCCGATGAACCGACACTTAGATTTGTCCGGATAATCGAACCATCAAACGGCGCGTATATAAAATGTTTACCAAGCTGTACTTCAAGATTCTTGACAGTATAATAGAGTTTATAAACATTAAACCGTGCAAGATACAATTTCACTTTTTCATTTTCTGTTTCAGGAAGCGGTTTAATGTTTGTATTAAAATCACAACTGTTAAAATAGTTCTGCCATTTCGGATATAACTGAGGGAAATCAATCTTAATTTCCGGGAGAACCGTAGCAAGGGCTGTTATAAAATCTGATTTGGCCGAATTCAAACTATACCTTGTCTGCCGATCATCAATCATTAAAAGTAGATCACCTTTTTTAAACCGCTGGGACTGTTTAAAAGGTACTCTTCCTTCTTCGATTGTTCCAACAGCTTCAGCATACAAAGCGATCGGGTCAGCCGTTTTCGCTTTACCATAAGCTGTTACTTCAGCAAATGTATCCTGCAGTTTAACATCCGCTGTTTCTACAATCTTAACCTGTTCTGTTGGACTGTTTTTCGGTGATTCTTTTTTCATTCCGGTCAATACTTTCATTAATATAAAAGCACCAACGATTATGACAACCGGTATGAGTATTCTGGTAGTTTTTTTCATATATGGTTCCTATTTAATTGATATTTCAGATACATCTATGTTATTGTTTAAATTTTTTATCAGTTGTTTTAAAACTTCTTTGCAGGTTCTCAATTTCTCCGGATCAATTCCCTTAACAGCATCCTGTTCGGTCTGTAAAGCTGAATCTTTGAGCGTTATTAAAATCGATTTACCGGCATCTGTTAAAAATATCAGATTCTGGCGCCGATCTTCCTTATCCGGAACTCTTTTGACATAGCCCATTTTTTCCAAAGAATCAATCCATCGGGTTATTGCGGTTTTATCAGTAAACAGAAATTCCGACATAGACTGCTGATTAACTCCCTCATGATGCACCAATAAGCTCATAATGATACCCTGTTCAGAGGTCAATTCAATGCCTTGACTTCTGAAATTCTCCCCAAGCTTACTCCTCATAAATTTACTGGACAACCCGACAAGTCGCCCTATGTGGTTATTTAATAATGACTTATCAAACAATATATCTATTCCTTTACCTTTTTTTGTAGCATTTACAACAGTTTCATTTGTAACTATAACGTCTGAGAATATAATATTGTTTCAGGAAAAATCAAGAAAGTTTTGAAATGATTAAAAAATTAAAAAAGGCAGACAATTTGAATTGTCTGCCTTCACTATTAAAAACGACTCTCTACATTGTAGAAAGTATCAAGGATTCTACCATTCCCAATCCATGCTTTTTTCCATCGATGAAATCTGAATTTCATTTTCACTATTTAAGGTCCCGTTGACAATTACCAGTTCACAGGCGAAAAACATATCCAAACTGATCGGTTCACCTTCATATCCAAGTAAGACAGTCGATTCATCAACATGTCCGATAATTTGCTGATCAATAAGAAACTGGATAGTACCGGTTTCAAAGTCAATATTTCCTATAAAATCTTTAAATTCAAAAGAACCCTGACTCTGAAACGAAGCTGCATCGAGCTCAATTGCTACCGCATACATTGTTTCAGTATCAACAGTATTTGCAAATACAGCAACCTGGTCACCGACTTCTAAATTAAGAGAGGCTAATTTAAGTTTAAATCTACTATCATTGTTCTCACCGGTATTCTCAGCTACCTCTTTAGCGATTCCGGGATTATTTACCGAAACCGGGGATATTCTGGAAAAAATGAATGTATTCTCATCCATCATAATTGTTTCTGAGTGTGATTCTACCGTTATTGTCCCGTTTTCATAATCGATCGAAGTAATCGATGTGTTAAATTCCATTTCACTGGAAAGAACGACTCCTTCGGTAGTTTGAATTCTATGTTCAGTTTCTATCTGTCCATCCGGAACAATACCAACAGTTTCACTTGGGTCATTTGAAATCGGATTGTTTGAAGAACACCCGATTGCCAGCATGGCTATCAATGTTACTAATAGCGATGTTATGGTAGTTAAAAGATTTCCTTTTTTCATTTCTTATCCTCTCCTTAGTGAGTTTTATTATATTAATCTACATACAGAGAGTTAATCGCTCCATTTAGTACAGGATAATATTAAAAAAAGGCAGACAATTTTCATTGTCTGCCTTCGCTATAAAGAACGACTCCCTGTTGTAAAACAGAGATAGTTAAGGGGCTCTATTAGAAATTATTTTCCTTTTCCATCAAAATAATCTGGAATTCAGTTTCACTTACCGCAAAGCCATGTACTTCGACAATCTCACCGGGGTTAAACATATCCAAAGTGATAGTTTCATTCTGATATCCCCAGAGCTTGGTTGTACCGACAACAATACCGGTCATTGTTTGATTTTCAAACGTTACCCATCCATTGACAACATCAACCATTGCAAGGACATCTTTAAATTCAACTTCATTTTGACTTTCAAATGCACCATCTTCAAGTTCAATAGCTACAGCATACAGCGTTGAAGCATCTATAATGTCAGCGTAGACCTCAACTGAATCTCCAACCGTCAGATGGGTTATTGATAATCTTGTTTTAACTTTATCATCGTCGTCATCATTACCATCATCATCACCGCCGTCAGTGGTAACTTTAGCTACCGTAATATTCATAACGGAATCAGAATCTAATTCGGCATAAATAAATGTATTAGCGTCAATTAAGATTGTTTCCGGACGGGATGCTACCGTCATTGTTCCGTTTTCGTAATCAATAGATGTAATCGTTGTTTTAAACTCTAAATCACTATGATGGTCTTCTTCATCACGCAACCGGACCCGGTCTGCTGACAGTGAATTATCAGACTGCAGCGTACCGCGAACTTCAACAGAATCTCCGACAATAATCTCATCCAGGCCAATCGGCAGATCGGTACCTGAAGAAACTTTGTGGACGACTTCAGCAGTAGGTAATACATTGATGAGATTCGGGAAGCCGACCAGGGTCATTGTTCTACCCGCTGCATCAATTGATTCAACTCTTCCGTGTAATTCGGTGTCATTATTGTTGTTATCATCAGCAGCTCTGACTCTAACGCGATCAGCCAATAATGAACCGTCCCCTTGAATGTCACCCCTCGCTTCAAGCGAGTCTCCAACGTTAATTTCAGAGATTGTAATCGGGGTTTCATTGCCGCCATCTTTATAGACAATTTCAGCACCTTCAGCAACAACGATCAATCCTGCTTGACTGGAAATTCCAAGCTCATTTGTTTCCGGGTTCACCATAGTTGCCAACCCATACCATTCAACAGATGCACCGGCTCTGAATGAACCGTTATTATCTCCTGATACAGAATTAACTCCAGAGTTTCCGGAAACCGGATTGTTTGATGAACAACCGATAGCTACCAGAGCTATCAGTGCAATCATTAAAGTTGCTGTGAGGGTGAAAGTGTTCCTTGTTTTCATTGTCTATCCTTTCTTAAATGGTCTTTTTATCTTATTCTCCCTTACAGAGACTATGTTGCCCCATTTAGTACAGGTAAATAAAAAAAATCGGCTAAAAAGCCGATTTTAATAATATACTTTTATGTATTCTTTATGGACAATTCAAATTTGGTCCGCTATGAAACGAAAATTCGACAAAATAGACTAAATCGCCGACATCAATAAAACCGGATGCATCAACGTCAATACTGTTCATCACCGCTGGTGTTGGTCCACCGCCAAACATATAATCAACAGTAAATACGATATCCGCTATATCCGGTCCAAGCTGGTCATTGTTGACATCACCACAAATATACGGAGAAAGCAGATTGAGAGCTGCCGCAAGGTCAATTAAACCCGCACCAAGATTCCCTTCCATACCCGGATTTTGAGCATCAATGTTCACCGCTGACAACATAATAGCTTCTCTAATATCAGACCAATCTGCTCCGGGATTTTTAGCATAAAGCAGTGCTGCCTGTCCGGCAACAAATGGTGTCGCAAAACTTGTCCCATCCCATCTTGCATAGGTTGTGTCCAAAAATGTTCCAAAAATATGAGTTCCAGGTGCACAGACATCAACTTTACCACCAAAATTCGAAAAATCAGCAAGGACATTATTACTATCAACAGCTGCAACGCCAAGTGTATATGAATCCCTGAAAGGAAATTTATCTGTTTCCAGTGAATCATTTCCGGCTGCTGCAACCACCATGACGTTATTATCTCGTGCATATTCTATTGCTGCATCCAAGGCAACATGCGGATTATCCATTACCATACTCAGATTAATAACTTTACAGCCATGCTGCACAGCTTGAATGACTGCTTCAGCAACGGTAAAACCATTTCCTCGACCGGTTGTATCAAGAACCCTGTAAGAGACTAATTCAGCATCAGGAGCAACCAGCGAGATAACACCCGCTATAAAAGTTCCATGACCGCTGGCTAAACCACCCGGTTCATCGGCAGCAATAGAATCATTAGATACAAAATCAAATCCCGATGTTACCATTGTTGATAACTGAGGATGTGACATATTAATCCCAACATCAACAACCGCAACCTTAACACCGGTACCTGTTGCAATAGTTTGTGCCGTAGGTATCTGCACCGATGCCACAGCTGGCTGAGTCTGGAAGTCATTGGATACAACATTATCTAAAAACGGCTGACTTGACTGGACACCTTCCGGAGTATCAAATATATAGTTTGGTTCACAAAGAAATACATCCGGGTCGGTAGCAATTTGAGCTGCAAGAGTTGGTACATCAGCACCAGGTTCTGTTTGAAGCAAGTAAATATCCAAAGATGTAAGGTAGTATAAAGTAACAGTATTGTAGGCGGAATCTATATCATAGATATTCCCGCCCGGATTAAGCTGACAAACCAGTTGATCAGGAACATAATCCTGTGCATGAATCTTATCACCGAAAATAAATCCGGCGATTAAAACTAATAATAATATAATTGCTCTTTTCATTATATGCTCCTATACAGCTGCGCCATAAAGTATAAAAGGTCCCCAATAATATATCGACTTATATTTCTCTCTGATAACTATTTTAGTTTTAGCCAATGATTTATTGAGGTTTTTGCTCTTAAAATATTCCGTATAAAAAATCTTCATCCATTCCGATGTAATCTTATCAGATACCTGCCATTGACCGGCTAAAATATTCTTAGCTCCCATTTCCAGCAGAGATCTGACTATTCCGGTCGGTTCCTCACCCGATACCGTAGTCTGTTCAGCGGTTCTGCAAGCTGCAAGGACAACAAGATTAACCTGAACATTCCGCAATCTGAAATCCGCTGCAAACAAAGGACCATCTTCCAAATCAAGATAAGAGTAAAACGGATTATCAGATCGAAGATGCGAATGCCCCGCATAGTGCCACAATGCATACTGACCGGACTTTGGCCAGTCATTTCGATTGCTCGGAGCATGAACATCAACAGGATGCTCTGACAAATCTTTTACAGAACTGATCTCATCATCAACTTTTGGAATCTGTTCTGTATGACCGGAAAACA
>QQUK01000022.1 GCA_008501655.1 Calditrichota bacterium | reverse complement strand
ATTATTTCATCGTTTATATTTTATGAGAGAATAGGGAGGTTTGTTAATGTGTTTTAAACTGATTTTATTTGTACTCCTCATTTTTGCACAATCTCTTTTTTCCGCCACACATTTAGTACCATCCGTGTATCCGACAATACAGGAAGGTATTGATGCCGCGTTGGAAGGGGATACGGTTCTGGTCGCTCCGGGAACATATACCAGTATTGGAAACTCTGATATTACATTTAATGGTGTAAATCTTGTTCTGTTGTCAGCCAGCGGAGCTGAATCAACGATAATTGATATTGGTTCAGAACTATACGGAATAATTTTCGAGAATGGTGAAGATACAACTTCTCAGGTCAATGGTTTTTCCTTTCGGAACGGTACTTATAGTATTTTTATGACCACCGGAATTGCAAATGTGCTTAATTGTAGTTTTGAAACTTCTCAAGTCGGGATATTTTTGGAATACCCGACCGGGATATCATCATGCAGGATCTCTCATTGTAGACTGCAAAACAATAGTGGCGGTATTTACAATCTAAAATACGGAACGCTGATTGACAGTTGCACTATTCAAAATAATTCCAATTATGGTATCGGCATGTATGCTCCAACAGACATTCGCTACTGTCTTGTTGCTAACAATGCCTGGGTTGGTATTATGCAGTCTTCAGGGATGAATCACTATCCGGTTCTTGTCGATCACTGTACTGTCGTGTCAAATGGTTATGGTATATATTTCGACAGGACTTTACCTCTGCCTCCTGATAAAGAAGTGATGGTAGTTGATACATCATTAATAATAAACACGGTTGTTGCCTTTAATGATAGTTACGGAATTTATAATTATTGGGACTTAGAAGCTGAGTATAATTGTGTCTATTCCAATGTCTATGGGAACGGTACAAATTGGCAAAATGATAAGTACTCTCATGGCGATGTCTTCGGAAATGTATCGATAGATCCTCTGTTTTGCGATACAGCTACCGGTGATTTTACCTTGAAAGATAATTCTTATTGTACTGATGGGAATAATCCAAGCGGTTCTACTATTGGTGTGTACGATGTCGGTTGCACTGGTGGCTGCTGTATTGGAATTAGAGGTAATGTTGATAACAGTCCTGATGATATAATCGATATAGGAGATTTAGTATATTTTGTTGATTGGTTTTTTAGCGGCGGTCCTCATCTTGCTTGTCCTCCTGAAGGTGATCTGAATGTTGATACTTTTTTTGATATTGCTGATTTAGTCTATCTTGTTAGTTATATGTTTGCAGATGGTCCGGAACCGTTGCCATGTCCATAAATGAAAGGAATCAGTTTGAAAAAAATAATTGTCGCTTTAATGTTTCTGCTTGTAAGTTCTACTTTTGCAACGATACACTTAGTACCTTCTCAATATTCAACAATCCAAGCTGGAATTGATGCCGCGTTGGAAGGGGATACGGTTCTGGTCGCTCCGGGAACATATACCGGAACGGGGAACCGTGACTTGACTTTTAATGGAGTCAATATCGTACTCTTATCTGAAAAGGGAGCCGATAGTACAATCGTCGATGTTCAGGCTGATTCTTTAGATCAACATACAGCAATATATTTAAACAATGGTGAAGATACATCCTCGGTCATAGATGGGTTTACATTTACCAATGCATATTATGACCTTTGGGGATTTAAAGGTGGTGCATTATTTTTTGATAATGGTAAAGCAAACGTACAAAACTGCAATATCCTGAACTCCGGACTAAACGGTATTTTTCTTGATGATCCCGACTCATTATCCTGTCGAATCTCTAACTGCCGAATCGAGGGTAATGGACTCGGAATATATAATTATAAATATGGTACAATTGTTGAGAATTGTATTGTTCAGAACAACCAGTACAACGGCATTGAGTTTTTTAGGGAAATGGTTATTAGAAATACATTAGTTGCATATAACGGCTTTGCTGGTGTTGCATATTCACCAACTATTGGGCAGCCGCCGGTACTCCTGGATCATTGTACGATTGTATTTAACGACATTGGATTTGTATTTGAAAATGTACCTCCAAAAAACAGTTCAGTTCACACAGGTGTAGATACGGCTACGGTGAGAAATTGTATCATTGCTTTTAATAATTATGGGGGGATTGCAAACTATTTTGCAGATGATAATCATTATAATTGCATAAATACAAATCTCTATAGCAACGCTAACTTCAACTGGCAAAACGATAAATATTGGCACGGCGATACATTCGGAAATGTATCCTCTGATCCGTTATTCTGTGATACTGCAACCGGAGATTTTACACTGCAGAGTAACTCATATTGCGCTGACGGAAACAACCCAAGCGGTTCTACTATTGGATTGTACGATGTTGGGTGTGCAGGTGGCTGCTGTATTGGCAATAGAGGTAATCTTGATGGTGACCCGGATGACCAGGTTGATATCGCTGATTTAGTCTGGTTAGTAACTTATACATTTGCGAGTGGACCGGCACCGGATTGTATTGAAGAAGCTGATGTTGATGGGAATACTTTGCTTGATATCGGAGATATCGTTTATCTTGTTAATTACATGTTTAACGGTGGTCCTCAGCCAGCGCCTTGTTTAAACTGAAAAATTCAGGCTGAATAGTAAGACTTTCAGCCTTTTTTATTCCCCGAACTTTTATTGATTTCTCGTTATTTTTTCCATACATTTTAGTCTAACAACATTAAATACTGGAGTTATATTATGTCTTATCTCAAAAATCAAGACCGAGAAATATATGATGCAATAGCCAACGAAACCAACCGCCAGTCGACCAAACTTGAATTAATCGCCTCAGAGAATTTTACCTCAGAAGCTGTTATGGAAGCAGCCGGTGGTGTAATGACGAATAAATACGCCGAGGGATATCCCGGTAAGCGATATTATGGCGGCTGTGAGTTTGTCGATGTTGCCGAAGATATTGCCCGTGACCGCTTGAAACAGATTTTTGGATGTGAGCATGCCAATGTTCAACCGCACTCCGGATCACAGGCGAATATGGCGGCATATTTTACCGTATTAAAACCGGGAGACAAAGTTATGGGGCTTGACCTCTCCCACGGTGGGCATCTGACTCATGGGCACCCGATTAATTTTTCAGGAATCCTTTACAAATTTGAAGGCTATCAGGTTGACAAAAAAACCGAAGTTATCGACTACGACAAACTAATCGCTCAGGCTAAAGAATATAAACCGAAAATGATTGTTGCCGGTGCCTCAGCATATCCAAGATTCTGGGACTTCGATAAAATCCGGGAAGCATGCGATGCTTGCGGTGCTTACATGATGGTCGACATCGCCCACATCGCCGGACTTGTTGCAGCCGGGCTTCATCCGTCACCGGTTGGAGTCGCTGATTTTGTCACTTCGACAACTCATAAAACCCTTCGGGGGCCGCGCGGTGGTGTTGTCATGTGTAAAGAACAATATGCCGCCGACCTTGACCGGACCGTTATGCCGGGACTTCAGGGTGGTCCGCTTATGCACATTATCGCTGCTAAAGCAGTAGCATTTAAAGAAGCGATGACCGATGAGTTTAAAAATTATCAGAAACAGGTTGTTACCAACGCCAAAGCACTTGCCGATGCACTTGCATCCAAAGGACATAAACTTGTTGCCGGTGGAACCGACACCCACCTGATGCTTGTATCATTTATTGATGTTCCCAAAGTCACCGGTAAAAAAGTAGAAAAAGCGTTGGACCTTGCCGGTATCACCGTCAATAAAAACACGGTACCGTTTGACCCGGAAAAACCGTTTGTAACATCAGGTATCCGTATCGGGACTCCGGCAGTCACTACCCGCGGGATGAAAGAGCCTGAAATGGAAAAGATTGCTGACTTCATTGACCGGGCGATAGCTAACCGGAGAAAAGAAGAAGAACTTGAAAAGATTGCTGTTGAAGTCTCTCAACTTTGTGAAAATTTCCCGCTCTACAAAGAGAGAATGGAGTCAGTCTGATGTTATTTCAATTGACGATGTTCCCATCCGGTTCAAAAAGAAAATCAGCTTCGGTCTCCGAACATGTTGCCAAAGTGATTAATATAATTGATAAATCAGGACTTTCGTACAAACTGACTCCGATGGCAACATGCATAGAAGGGGAGTGGAACGAAGTGATGGATGTTATCAATAAAGCAAGACTGATGCTTCGCCGGAACGGACACGAACGGATTTACATCAACATCACTATTGATGACCGCAAAGGAGCAAAAAAACGATTAACGGGCAAAATAGATTCTATAGAACGGAAACTTAAGAGAGAGGTGAGTAAATAATGGAAGCACTGCGTGTTGTACTTATAACGATACCGAGAGATGAAGTCAAACCGTTTGCAAAACTTTTAGTAGATAAACGGCTGGCGGCATGTGTCAATATTATCCCGAAAACCGAATCATATTATTGGTCGGAAGGTAAAGTAAACTATGATGAAGAATCAATTGTTTTAGCTAAGACGACACCAAGTAAAGTTGAAGAGCTGATTGAGTATGTGAAAGATAACCATCCTTACGAGGTACCAGAAGTTTTGACCTTTAAGATTGCTGAAGGCTTACCGTTTTATGTTGATTGGGTATTGGAAGAGTGCGGGAAAACACCGCTGGAAAGCTAACACTCCATGAAATGCCCGAACTGTGGACATGAAGAAGATAAAGTTGTAGACAGCCGTCCATCGCAGGATAATTCAGCTATCCGCCGTCGCCGTGAATGTCTGAAATGCCATGAACGGTTTACAACCTACGAATACGTAGAGCAGGGAACGTTGACTGTTGTTAAAACAGATAACACCCGGGAACCATACGACCCGTATAAACTGCTCTATGGCATCAAACTCGCCTGCAACAAACGACCGGTCTCAATCAAAGAGATTGAAACGATGGTTGCTGATATTGAAACTCAGGTAAAAGGGAAAAACAAAAGTGAAGTGACATCGCAGGAGATAGGGGAGATGGTCATGGAAAAACTCCGCTCCGCTGATGAAATCGCTTACGTCCGCTTTGCATCGGTCTACCGCAAGTTTAAAGACAAAGCAGAATTTTTAGAAGAGATGAAAAAGCTGCTGGAGTAGGGTCACAATTTGATTTGCCATAAGTGTTACTAATATGAGACTCCTGCCTTCGCAGGAGAGGGGACATCATCTGTTTAGAGAGGTTTGTTTCAAGCATCAAAAATCATCAGTGAATCTAACATTTTCAACTACCCCTTACCCGCGCAGGCGGGAACCTCAAAAAATGTGCATTGCCGACGTCCTTAGACTGACTAATATGAAACTCCTGTCTTCGCAGGAGAGGGGACATCATCTGTTTAGAGAAGTTTGTTTCAAGCATCAAAAATCATCAGTGAACCTAACAGTTTCAACTACCCCTTACCCGCGCAGGCGGGTATCTCAGAATTTGTGCTTTGCAGACGTCCTCGTCTGCAATTTTTACAATTAAGACTACTCACCCAAATAAAGTAAAACACCTAACGAAATATTATAAAAGTAAGCCGTCTTGCCCGATGTCGGTAAAGTCTCCCCATCACTATAAGTAATATTCTGTTTCAGATTATCTAAGTGGTCAATCGTCATATCAATTGTAAATGCTGTTTTATCTGAAAGTCTTAAATCAAGTCCGGTAAAGAGACGCCAGCCAAAAATAAATTGTGAATTGTTTTCAGAAAAGAATGGTGCTGAGTTATCCGGGTCTTCAGCAATCTCCCAGAATCGGATGTAAGTATTAAAATAATAATATCCAATGCCTAATCCAATTTTCGGTCGGAGTGGTTTTTCCCGATTGTTTATACCAAATTGAATACCGGTATGAACAGCCATCGAGTATTCAGACGACCAGATAACGGCATCACCGGCGTAAGGGAACTCCTCCAGATAGACGACTTGTTCTGTTTGACGAAAATATATACCATTAAAATCAGCCCAAAGACTCAGATGATTAGAATTTCCGATATAGTCAATTCCCCGGACATGACCATATATACCATTAGATGTATATGTATAGTATGTATTCTGAGGGATAGCTGTACCTAAGTTGAAAGAGACATCATCAAACCCCCAACATGGTATTGCAGCTGTAAATATGAGAAGTGTCAATAATAATATCTGTTTTTTCATTGTTACTCATAAGTATACATAAAATACTTACCTAAATACAGCGATATTATCAATTGACAATCTCCATAATTTAAATCAAATTAGATATCTATGGAAGACGAAAGAAAAGACAGAGTAGACGAAGGTATTATCGGTAAAAAAGCTTCGATGCCATTTTTGGATCATCTGGAGGAACTCAGGTGGCGGTTAATTAAATCGGTGATGTCAATCATACTGCTTTCATTTGTTGCCTTTTCGTTTGCTGATTTTCTGATTGTCTTCATCCGCAAACCGCTTGGGGAAGTCAAACTTTATAACATTGCCGTCACCGGGACGTTTTACGCTTATCTCAAAGTCTCATTAATAACCGGAACACTTGCTGCCTTACCGATAATTTTCTACCAGATATGGTCATTTATCTCACCCGGATTATATAAACATGAAAGAAAAATGGTCATTCCGCTTGTGTTTACTTCGACAGTACTGTTTTTGATTGGAGCTGCTTTTTGTTTTGTGGTTGTCCTGCCGATTTCTTTTGCTTTTTTGATTGGGTTTGCCGGTGAATTGATTGAAAATACGATTACTATCGGTTCATATATAAATTTTGTCGGACTTCTTTTGATGGCATTCGGATTCGGTTTTCAACTTCCATTGATGAGTTATTTTCTGGCAAAAGTCGGTTTAGTCCGGGCTGATTTCCTTTCCCGGGGGCGTCGATACGCACTTGTCATTATCCTTATACTCGGTGCTATTATTACACCTCCGGATGTATTCACGCAGCTTCTTTTAGCAATTCCGCTCTATATTCTGTATGAAATCTCTATTATAGTGGTTCGTTTAACTCAGAAAAAAGATAAATAGACGGCTATCGTAATGGCTGACAACTAGTTAAGCAGGGTTACCTTAAGTTCTCTGTATTTTACCGGTTGACAAAATATTGAAAAAATATAGATTAGTACGGAATTACGGGTGCTCAGATTATCGGAGTTGGTCCGATTGATGTCATCCGTTTATTTTTTGAGAAATATTATGAAGATACTTTCTGTTGAACCCTCATCGCCGTTATTCGGCTATATCCGACCCGGCTTTACTGTGAAATCAGTAAACGGTAAAAAAGTTCTCGATTCAATCGATTTCCGATTCCGCACAACCGACGAAAATGTTGCAATCGTTTTTGAAGATGGTGAAGGTAAGGAGATAGATTTTACATTTGAAGAGATGTATACCGATGACCTCGGGCTCACTCTCGATGATGGGAAAATCCGTGTTTGTAAAAACGATTGTATCTTCTGTTTTATCCGGCAACAACCGCAGGGGATGAGACGGCAGTTATATGTCAAAGATGAAGATTACCGTCTGTCTTTTACTCATGGTAATTTTGTCACACTTTCAAACACTACTGATGAAGACGTTGAACGGATTATTTCTCAAAAGTTATCACCGATTTATGTATCCGTCCATGCGACTGACGATACCTTACGCCGGTGTATGTTGCGCAACGAAAAACTTGTTCCGATAATTCCAAGACTAAAACAGCTTGCCGAAGGCGGCATTACAATCCATACGCAGGTTGTCCTTTGTCCTGAAGTAAACGATGGAAAGTATCTCAAAAAAACAGTTGAAGAACTTGCCGCTCTTTTCCCCGATGTCGAAACTCTTGCTGTAGTCCCCGTAGGATTAACAAAGTACCGGGATAATCTTCCCAATCTGAGAAATTATCGACCCGATGAAGCTGGTGAGATTATTGATTATATCGAAGAAATACAGGATAAGTTTTTAGAGGAACATGGTACCCGTTTTGTCTGGGCATCGGATGAATTTTATGTAGAAGCTGAACGGGATTTTCCGGCAATTTCCTCATACGAGGAGATGTCGCAGTTTGAAAACGGAATCGGAATGGCACGTGAAATCATAACACGTTTTAATTATAGTAAACGAAGATTAAAAAAGATTCAGTCGGATAAGCGGGTTCTTTTTTTAACGGGGTATTCGGCATTTCCGTTTCTGGAAAAAGAAATTCTTCCGTATGTGAAAAATGATTTGAATTTTAACTTAGATATTCTTCCGGTTACAAATCATTTTTGGGGCAAAATGGTGACTGTGTCAGGTTTGTTGACCGGTCAGGATCTGCTTCGTGTAGCCCGTGAAAAAGCAAACGAGTATGATACGGTTGTACTTCCTCCAAACTGCCTGAACAATGATGAACTCTTTTTAGACAATCTTTCTTTGAAGCAGTTTAAAACAGCATTAGGGAAAGAAGTTATCTTCGGCCAATATAATATGGTCAATACTCTTCGAGAGGCGTTCTCATGAGCTTACCGACAGTAGCGATAATCGGGCGTCCCAATGTCGGCAAATCATCATTATTTAATCGATTCCTTCAAAAACGTTTAGCTGTTGTCGAGGAGACAGCAGGTGTCACCCGTGACCGCAATTATGCCGTCTGTGACTGGGCAGGCAGAGGTTTCTATTTAGTCGATACCGGCGGAATTGTTCCTGATTCTTCTGACTTGATGGAAAAACTTATCACGGACCAGACCGACTTTGCTATCAATGAATCAGACCTGATTCTCTTTTTAGTAGATACCCAGGTTGGTATCGATACTGTT
>QQUK01000174.1 GCA_008501655.1 Calditrichota bacterium | reverse complement strand
ACCAACGCAGGATGTCTGCCCCATACCGGCTGAGGTCAATGCCCAGATAGCTTCGTAGGTCAAGGTCCCTGAACGAGAGACAACACCAATATTTCCTTTTTTTACGATTGAACCGGGCATAATACCCACTTTTGACTGACCGGGTGAAATGAGCCCCGGACAGTTCGGTCCGATAAGTCTGGAATTATTTTCTTTTACATATTTATATGCTTTCATCATTTCATTTGCCGGAACACCTTCGGTAATACAGACAACTAACTTGATACCAGCATCAACAGCTTCATAGATAGCATCAACAGCAAATGCCGGCGGTACGTAGATAACTGATGTGTTTGCTTTCGTTTTGGCAACAGCATCCTCAACAGTATTAAATACTGGAATGCCGTTTACTTTTGAACCACCTTTGCCCGGAGTGACACCGGCGACAATATTGGTACCGTAATCTTTCATCGACTTGGCATGGAAAGAACCGTCACGACCGGTAATTCCCTGAACAATCAATTTTGTTTTTTTATTTATAAATATAGACATCGTTTATATCCTCACTTAGTGAACTTCAATACCGGAAAGTTCGATTGCTTTTTTGACAACTTTATCAAGAGTATCTTCGGTTGGAAGATTTACTTTTTTCAGAATCTTGGCAGCTTCTTTTTCGTTGGTACCGGTTAATCTCACAACAACCGGGACATTCGGGTTGAGCTGTTTAAATGCTTCAACAATACCGTTAGCTACATCATCGCAACGGGTAATACCGCCGAAGATATTGATAAGGATTGCTTTTACATTTTTATCTGAGAGAATAATCTGCATAGCGTCGACAACCTTTTGCGGATTCGATGAACCACCGATATCGAGGAAGTTTGCCGGTTCACCGCCATACCTTTTTACCAGATCCATCGTTGCCATAGCAAGCCCGGCACCGTTAACAATACAACCGATAGAACCATCAAGTTTTACGAACGATAAATCAGATTCACGTGCTTTTACTTCAGCTGGATCCTCAGCATCAAGGTCGCGCATTGCTTCGATTTCAGATTGACGGAACAGACAGTTGTCATCGATGTTGATTTTGGCATCAAGAGCAATTACTTCACCGGCAGTATTGGTAATAAGAGGATTGATTTCAACTAGTGAGGCATCAACAGACCAGAAAGTTTTGTAAAGTTTCATAATGATGTCAGCAGCTTTGCGAACCTGATTGATGTCACGATAGAGCTTATAGGCAAGATTGCGTGCCTGAAACATTTTAAGTCCTTCAACCGGATCGACAAACAGTTTAAAAATCTTTTCCGGAGTTTTAGCAGCAACTTCTTCAATATCTACACCACCAGCTGGTGAAACCATAATGACCGGCTTTTTAGTAGCACGGTCTAAAATAATACCGACATAAGATTCGGAAATAATATCTTCGGCAACAGTGACAAGGACTTTCTTTACGGTAAGACCTTTGATGTCCATTCCGAGAATCTGAGTAGCAAGAACTTTAGCAGATTCGGCATTTTCTGCATACTTAATACCACCGGCTTTACCGCGGCCACCGACATGAACCTGAGACTTCACCATTACAGGTTTATTGTATTCAATAGCCAGATTATATGCATCAACAGGGTTTGTAGCAACTTGACCTGCCGGAACCGGAATACCGGCTTTGGCAAAAATCTCTTTTGCCTGGTACTCATGAATTTTCATTTTGGTTTCCCTTATCTTTATTTATTTCTATATCATTTTGAATAAACTCTTTTGCAAATGATTCAAGATTTTCTTTTCTGTTTTCCGATGGGTCCTCCAATACTTTTTCCATCAAATATTCTAATATCTCACCAACTTTTTTTCCGGGTTTTAAATCAAACATTTCCATAATGTCATTACCGTCAATAGCCAGATCAGAAAGAGAAAACGGTGATTTTTTATCTATTTCATCTTTAACATCAGCTTCAAATTGGTCAACATCTTCGGTCGTTCCGCCCATCCCCTGTCCCTCGACATCAGCACGGCGTAAATCAAGAAGTTTGAAAATCAGATCCATTCCGACTCTCCGTACAAGTCTCCGCATACCTTTCGGGCTGACATCTGTAGTAAACATATGTCGTTCGACCAGTAACCGTACATCCTTGATAATATCATTAGAATAACGAAGCCGGGTCAGTACTTTCTTAGCTGTCTTTCCTCCGGAAGATTCGTGTCCGTAAAATGTTGCACCTTTCGGTACAACCCGTTTATGCTGTGGTTTGTTAATGTCATGAAAGAGTGCAGCAAGACGGATTTTCAAATCTTTTGGAGCTGCATCAATGACATGGAGAGTATGTTCAAAAACATCGTATTTATGAAAGCCGCCCGGCTGGTCAACACTGACACATGCTTCAAGTTCCGGGAAGAATTCTTTTAAGAGACCGGTCTCCTGCATAAGCCGGAAACCATTTGATGGTTTATCTGCAAGTTCCAATAGTTTATTAAGCTCTTCGGAGATTCGTTCCGGTGAAATTGTTTTTATCAGGTGTGCGTATTTTTTAATTGCTTTCAGAGTGTCCGGCTCAATCTTAAATTCAAAACGGGCTGAGAATTGAACAGCACGCAGCATTCGGAGCGGATCGTCTTTAAACGACTCTTCGTAAACCATCCGAATCTGTCTGTTTTTCAAATCACCCATTCCATCAAGGGGGTCGATAAGTTCGTTATCTTTCAGAGAGACAGCCATCGCATTTATTGTGAAGTCACGTCGCTTTAAATCGGTTTCAATCGGAATGAACGGATCAAAATCAACCTGAAAATCTTTATGACCTTCTCCGGTTGAAAATTCTGTGCGCGGAAGCGTAATATCAAATGTCTTCGGTTTACCGTCTTTGAACTGCGTGAATTTAATGACGCCGAAAGATTTTCCGACAAGGTCGACTTTACCGAAGTTTTTCAAAATTTTTGAGAGGTCGTTGTACGGTATACCGGTAACAATATAATCGTGGTCTTTAGGTTTGATTCCTGCAAACAGATATTTATCCCGCACAGCACCGCCGACTTCATAAAGTCCGCCGGTTTTCAAAATTTCAGCAACCGTATCTTTGTTCAACGTACACATCAGCATCAGTCCGGTATAATCCTTGTTCCTGCTTTACCTGCTACACCAAGTCCGGCGTTTTCAATAGAAGTTATCGAAACCATTTTACCGCCTTCTTCAATAAATTTGAGTGCAGCTTTAACTTTCGGTCCCATGGAGCCGGGTGGAAAATGACCATCATATAAATATTTTTTCAATTCAGAAACTCTTACTTCTTCAAGTTTCTTTTCATTCGGTTCACCAAAGTTTACAGCGACATTATCAACTCCGGTAATTATAGCTAAGATATCAGCACCGATTTCTTTTGCTATTACAGCTGAAGCATAATCTTTGTCAATGACAGCATCAATTCCTTCGAGATTATTATGTACATCGACATACACCGGAATACCTCCGCCACCGCCGGCTATAACGATTGTACCTGAATCTACGAGTGTTTTAATCGTATCCTTTTCAATCACCCGCAACGGCATAGGTGATGGTACAACTCGCCGCCATCCACGATTGGTATCTTTTTTCATAAACCAGCCGCGTGATTCCATAAAAATATGTGCTTCTTCTTCCGTATAAAATTGTCCGATAAATTTTGTAGGATTTAAAATCGCAGGATCATCTTTATCAACAAGCATCTGGGTGATTATTGTAGCGACATTTCGCTCGATCCCTTCCTGTTTCAAACGATTCTGCAGTGACTGCTCGATCATATAACCCAATCCACCTTCAGTATCAGCAACAAGAACACCTAACGGCAGATCGGGAGCCATTCCCCGGGAGAGTTCGCAGCGCAGAAGAGCATTTCCGACTTGGGGACCATTTCCATGGGTTACGACCATATTGTACCCATCACGTATCAAGTCTATAAATCCATTCATTGATCTGCGGGTATTGGCAAACTGACGGGCGATTGTATCTTCCTGACCGGGAGTTGTGATTGCATTCCCACCGAGTGCGATTACCGCTGTCTTTTTTTCTGCCATCGTTTGTATATCCTAACTAACCAAGCCGGGTGAGATTTTAATCTGACCCGGCTTTCAAATACTATGCTTTATTTCTTTTTCGCTTTTTTTACAGCTTTCTTTTTGCTACTAAAAAAGTCGCCAAGAACATCATTCAGGGTTGGAGTTCCAATCTCCTGTAAATCGTAGGAAATCCGAACGGTCGGTTTGTTTATTTTTACAATCCTGGACAAGTCAATCGGAGTAGCAATAATGACTACATCGCATTTGACTTTGTTGATCGTAGTTTCAAGATCTTTAACCTGCTGATCACCATATCCCATTGCAGGAAGCAAAATACCGATACCCGGATATTTATCGTAGGTAGCAGTGATTGATTTTACTGTGAAAGGACGCGGGTCAACAAGTTCCGCTGCACCATATTTCTGTGCTGCAACAACTCCGGCACCATAGGTCATCTCACCATGAGTCAGAGTCGGACCATCTTCAACAACGAGAACTTTCTTCCCTTTGATTTTTTCCGGGTAGTCGGCACCAAGCGGAGAAGCTGCATCAACAACAACAGCATCCGGATTGTATGCTTCGATATTTTCGCGAACCTCAGCAATACCATCAGAGTCAGCTGAATCGATTTTGTTAATTACAATACAGTCAGCCAATAATAAATTGTGCTGTCCCGGATAATAAGCAAGTTCATGTCCCGGACGATGCGGATCAACAACAGTAATCATGTAATCCGGTTTGTAGAACGGCATATCGTTGTTACCGCCATCCCAGAGGATAACGTCAGCTTCTTTTTCAGCTTCACGGATAATCTGTTCATAATCAACACCGGCGTAAATGATGACGCCGGACATGATGTGCGGTTCGTATTCTTCCCGTTCTTCAATGGTGCATTTATGTTTGTCTAAATCAGAAAGTTTCGCAAACCGCTGACATGCCTGCTTGGCAAGATCGCCGTACGGCATAGGATGACGGATTGCGACAACTTTTTTACCCATTGCCTGTAATACTTCCGCAACTTTACGGGTAGTCTGAGATTTACCACAACCGGTACGGATAGCACAAACAGCAACGACCGGTTTGGTTGATTTAATCATTGTCGGTGCGCCGCCTTCAAGAGAGAATCTGGCGCCAGCTGCATTGACATAAGCTGCTTTTTCCATCACATACTGATATGGAACATCTGAATATGAGAAAACTACTTCGTCGATATTGTGTTTAGCAATCAGGTTTAGTAAATCAGCTTCATCATGAATCGGAATACCTTTCGGGTAAAGTTTACCTGCAAGTTTTGCCGGATACTTACGACCGTCGATATCAGGAATCTGTGTTGCGGTGAATGCTACTACTTCAACATCAGCATTATCTCTATACAGGGTATTGAAATTATGAAAATCTCTGCCTGCGGCACCCATAATGATTATTTTTTTCTTCGCCATATTACAACTCCAATTATTTTTTTTAAAGTTACAGTTTCAAACGTTAACAATATTCCATTTTCATATCAAATCATATAGATGAAGCCATCCAGATATGCAGAATGAGATACAAAAGCATATATCCCATCCGGTACGAAATTATTGTTTTACATTTTGCCATACTGTATCTTTACTTCCTTAGTTATTCAGCGTTATCAATCTGTGCTCTCTGCAGAACTCCTGAATAATCGACATAGACCGATTTCCATTCAGAGTAAACATCAAGCGCAGCAGTTGCAGCTTCACGGTGTCCGTTACCGGTTTCTTTTGTACCACCAAACGGCAGATGTGTTTCAGCACCGATAGTCGGAGCGTTCACATAGAAGATTCCGGTGTATACATCACGCATTGCCGTGTATGCTTTATTGATATCCTGTGTATAAATAGAAGCAGAAAGACCATAGATTGTATCGTTTGCCATTTCAACAGCATCTTCAAATGAATTACACTTGGCTATACCAAGGACCGGACCGAAGATTTCTTCTTTCCAGATTCTCATATCCTGAGTGACATCAGTAAAGATAGTCGGTTTGACAAAAAAGCCTTTATCATAATCACCACCGGTAAGTCTTTCACCACCGCAGACCATCTTGGCACCATCTGTTTTGCCGATTTCAATATATTTTAAGACAGTGTTCAACTGATCTTCGTTAACACATGGTCCCATTTCAACTGATTCATCAAGCCCGTTACCAACCTTAATATTCTCAGCACGTTCTGCTATCATATCAATAAACTTGTTGTAAACATCTTTATGGACGACTAAACGTGAAGTCGCTGTACAGCGCTGGCCGGTTGTACCAAAAGCACCCCAGAGAGCTCCATCGACAGCAAGTTCAAGTTTGGCATCATCCATCACTATCTGAACATTTTTACCACCCATTTCAAGACAGGAGTGTTTAAAGTTCGGTGCACATGCTTCAGAAACTATCCGGCCGACTTCGGTTGAACCGGTGAAAGAGACTACTTTGACATCACCATGCATGATCATCGGTGTACCTACTTTACTACCGGATCCGGTAACCATGTTTACAACTCCTGGAGGGATACCTTCCTCTTCACACGCTTTCATCAGATTCACAACAGAAAGGGGAGTATCGGTTGCAGGTTTAATAACGATTGTGTTTCCGCAGATAAGCGCCGGCATCATTTTCCATGAAGGAATCGCAATCGGGAAGTTCCACGGAGTAATGAATGAACAAACACCAAGAGGCTGTCGGATGGTCATGTTGAATTTTGACATCATTTCAGATGGAGTAGTCATACCGAGCAAACGGCGTCCTTCACCAGCCATGTAGTAAGTCATGTCGATAGCTTCCTGAGTATCGCCGCGGGTTTCTTTGATGATCTTACCCATCTCTTTGGTCATTTCCTGGGAAATGCGTTCTTTATCGGCAAGAAGCCGGTTAGCAACACGGTATAACATCTCACCACGTTTCGGCGCCGGAACTAAACGCCATGATTTATATGCTTCCGCTGCTGCAGCGATTGCTTCGTTTACATCATCTTCGTTAGATTTTTGAAAAAGTCCGAGAAGTTCACTGGTATCAGCAGGATTACGGTTTTCAAACGTCTCCCCTGATTTTGATTCGACCCATTTTCCATTAATGAAATTTTTGTAGATTTTAGCATCAGACATGTTCTGTCTCCGTATCGTAAATTAGTTATTTTTCTTACACTTACATTTGTGAATTTATTCACAGTCAATCATTACTAATCCGGTAAATATAGTTATTTAATTATTCTTGTCAACCGCTTTTATCATTATATAGCTAATCTCTTCTTGTTGTGTTTCAACAACTTACAATACGGATAACAGAGGTCTCGTTTGTGTTACCAAAACTTGATTTCTCCTGATTATATTTATATTTTTAGGTCTACTTTCAAAAATTGCGATTTCAAAAGTTTTCTTTTGACCTTTTTTGAGTTTATCCGTTTATATAGTATAAACTTAGCAACAAGGAGCGAACATTGTTACCACTCATTTTAGCGACTATTATGAGCCTGCCGATTTACCCTTTGAACCCGACTGACCAGGATACGCTTGCTGCTCAGGCTATCCACTTCTCACTTGGCGTTACCGGACCGAGCCAGACAATTACAGCCGGACCGGAATTTTCCCTGAAATATGAACGTCTCTTTGACCACCCTTTCCTTTACCGGCTGAGTTATGATTATCGTTATGGACATATGAGTTCCAATGTACTTCCTGATGGCAAGATCCATCGTCACACTCTTGGGGCTGATTGGGTCTATTATCGAGGGACGCATAAAAACACAGCATATATTGGCTTTGGGATGGTGGCCGGATTTGCAAGCTTTAAAGAGGACAAAGAAACATACGACGAATTGAATCTCCCGCCGGGAAGTTCAGAGGTTGACATCAAATGGGCATTGGGCTATCGATTGACGCTGGGATTAAGGATGAATTCTGTCTATTCGCTCGAGGTTGTTATCACAGAGATTTCCCCTACATTTATCTATAGAAATAATCTTTCATCAGAAAATTTCCAGATTCAGAAAGAAGAATTCCGCGCCAACGATTTTAAAGTCTCGTTGGGCTATTTGATTGAGTTGTAATCTGGCATCCAGAGCATGTCTACGGATGCTATCTCTTAAGTAGTCATCCTGAGCTTGTCGAAGGATGCCCCACTCACAACCTACTTGAAAAACAGACACAATTTTTATATATTATCCTCGGTAATAACACACAAAGGAAAATCTATGAAAGCAAGCGATCCACCTGTTGTGGTTGAGCAAACATACAACGCATCAAAAGAAAAAGTCTGGAACGCCATAACCGATAGAGATGAAATGATTCAATGGTATTTCCCGATGATACCTGAGTTCAAAGCGAAAGTCGGCTTTGAGACTGTTTTTACCGTTGAAAACGAAGGCTGTGTTTTCCCCCACCGCTGGAAAGTGCTTGAAGCTGAACCTTGCATAAAAATTTCCTATACATGGAAATACGACAACTATGAGGGTGACGGTTATGTCACATTTGAAATCTTTGATGATGATGAAAAAACGAGATTACAGCTAACCTGTACAATCACCGAAGATTTCGATGACTCCATCCCTGAATTTAAAAGGGAATCATGCGTCGGTGGCTGGGAATATTTTATTAAACAGAGTTTGAAAGAGTATCTGGAAAAATAAATAATACATTAGTCAATGCGCTGTCAGGAACTTGTTTCTGTCAGTAGATCGTAGGGAAAGGGTTTCCGACAACGCAGAAA
>QQUK01000290.1 GCA_008501655.1 Calditrichota bacterium | reverse complement strand
ACTTTAATGCATGGAAAGACATCACAGATAATTCATGATCACTCAACACTTTTTAAAAATGTTCCTAACACGTTTACTGCCACCAGATATCATTCTTTGATCGTTGATAAAGGAACTCTTTCTGAAAATTTTAAGATTACAGCTCATACCGGTGATGATATTATTATGGCAATTGAGGATAATGAGCAAAAACTATACGGCTTACAATTTCATCCGGAATCAATTATGACACCGGAGGGTAAAGTGATTCTGAATAACTTTTTGGAGCTTGTTCAATGATTATTGATTCAATTAAAAAAGTATTAGCCGGTGAAAACCTCTCATTCAGAGATGCTGAGGAAACGATGGATTTCATCATGGATGGAAATGCCACCAATGCTCAGATAGCCGGACTCCTTGTAGCACTCAAAATGAAAAAAGAAGTCTCCGATGAAGTCGCAGGTTTTGTTCAGTCTATGCGGAATCATTCGAACAAGATTGTTCTCAGAGATGCATATGCCGTTGATGGGTGTGGTACCGGTGGTGATGGAAAAGATAGTTTTAATGTCTCTACAGCAGCAGCAATTGTGACAGCCGGTTGCGGAGTTACCGTTGCTAAACATGGGAACCGTTCAGTCAGTTCCAAATGCGGGTCATCAGATTTGCTTGAGAAAACCGGTGCGAATCTTGATTGTCCACCTGATAAAGTTGAAAAGATAATAAACGAAGTTGGATTCGGTTTTATGTTTGCACCGCTTTACCATCCGGCAATGAAGTACGCCGGACCACCAAGAAAAGAGCTCGGTGTAAGAACTGTTTTTAATATATTAGGACCGATGACAAATCCGGCTGCTGTAAAACGGCAAGTAATCGGTGTTTATGATAAATCTCTGATGATGTTAATGGCGGAAGTTCTCCAGAAAACAGGGTCGGAACATATTATGATCGCACACGCTCATGACGGTATGGATGAGTTTTCAATCTCTGCTCCTACGGATTATGTCGAGTTAAAAGATGGTAATATTGATTGTGGCTTGTTAACACCTGAAGATGTCGGACTTACTATGTATGGCGAAGATGCCTTGCTCGGGGGAGACGCTGATGAAAATGTATCTATTTTAAATAAAGTATTAACCGGTGAGAAATCGGCGTATCGGGATGCTGTTGCTTTAAATGCCGGGGCGATGATTTATGTAAGCGGTAAAGCCGCGTTGATTAAAGATGCCGTTGAATTAGCATTACAGGCAATTGATTCAGGTGCTGCAAAACAGAAGCTTGATGAATGGATTAGAGCAACTCAGGATTAGATGACTTCAAGATGTAAAGAATTAGCTGAAATAAAAAAACCGAAAGGGTTTATCGAATCGGTAAGATTTGAATTTCGTGATTATCTGACCAATATCAAACTCTTTTCTCAGAACGCAAGGTTATATCTACTTGGTTCTTTCCTCATTGGAGTAAACTTCCATGTATTCCAACTTCTTTTAAATCTATATCTCAGGGAGCTCGGCTTTGAAGAAAGTCAGATCGGTTATGTAATTTCATCCCGTGCTGTTGGAATGACTTTGATAGCAATTCCGGGTGCAATGCTTTTGAGCCGTATCCGTCTGAAGCCGATTTTACTCGCCAGTGTCTCATTGTTTGCTCTTTTTATGTTTTTTATCTCAAGCTTTACACAACTTGAATTTCTTATCGGTTTTTCGGCGCTTGCAGGAATGTCGTTTGCCTTTTACAGAATCGGTGCCGGACCATTTTACATGAGAAACTCGACTGAAAGAGAGAGGACGCACCTATTTTCAGTTTCATTTGGTATGATGATTATGGCCGGTATGGCTGGATCATTCGGTTCCGGTCAATTGGTAACTATATTTGCTGATCACTATAATGATATAATTTTAGGGTATAGGTATACTTTATATATTGGAATTATTTTTTCACTGATTGCTCTTATACCGTTCTTTTTTATCAAAGCAAGTAGACCTTCTGATGATGAAAACAAAATCAATCTCTCCTTAGAACAATTCAGACTGCGTGGTAAGTTCTATTTTAGAATTACAATTTCTAATTTTATGGTTGGATTAGGAGCAGGCTTAATTATTCCGTTTCTGAATCTCTATTTTCGGGATCGATTCCATTTAGGAGCTGATACTATCGGATTGTACTATTTCTTTGTTTCGTTTGCGATGCTTGCCGGTTCTCTTGCCGGACCGGTCGTAGCTCATAAATTCGGACTTGTACGGGCGGTAGTAATTACCCAACTAATCTCTATTCCGTTTATGTTCATTCTATCCTATTCTTATGTGTTACCATTAGTAGTAACGGCATTTATATTACGGGCTGGATTTATGAACTTAGGTGTCCCGATTGTAACGAATTTAGGCATGGAGTTATCCGAGAAAAAGGAACAAGGGCTTGTAAACGCATTACTTATGGTTAGCTGGACGTCATCCTGGATGATTTCAGCGGCTGCTGGGGGCACATTGATTGATAAATATGGTTATACCTTTACAATAAATATTACTATTGCACTTTATTTATTATCAACTATACTATTTTATTCTTTCTTTAAAAATGCCGAAGAAAAAACCGATAGTCACCCGAAATGGATAATCTCAAAAGAGAACAACACATGATAGATATACTCGAAAAGATAAACATCAATAAACGGATGGAGATTGAAGAGTTAAAGATTGAATTACCTCTGGACTCAATTAAAGACCATCTGCCTGACAAAGGGAAATTTCGCTTATCTGAAGCTCTCTCTTCTGACTCGATCAATATTATCGCAGAAATTAAAAAAGGCTCTCCTTCAAAAGGTATAATTTCTGAAGAATTTCATCCTGATAAACTTGCTCAACAGTATAAAGATGGCGGAGCAAAAGCTTTATCAGTCCTGACGGAGAAAAAATTCTTTTACGGAGATTATAAATACCTCAAGATGACATCTGATATTTCCGGACTTCCAGTTTTATGTAAAGATTTTATATTAGATGAGTATCAGATATTTCATGCAAAATATATATATGCCGATGCAGTTTTATTAATTGTTCGGATGCTTTCAGATGATAACTTGAAAAAATTTATCGATACTGCCCATTCTTTAGGAATTGATACACTGGTGGAAACACATACAATTGAAGAAGTAAAGCGGGCTGTTGATGCCGGTGCGAATATAATCGGTGTGAACAACAGGGATTTATCTACTTTTGATGTTTCCTTGGATCGTTGTATTGAACTTGCTGAATACATTCCGGGTGATAAAATCAAGGTAGCTGAATCAGGCATTTTTAATCGTACAGATATAGATTATTTAAGAAAAACCGGATTTAAGAATTTTCTGATTGGGGAAGCTTTGGTAAGAGCTGGTAACCCAACAGAATTATTAAAAGAAATGACTGCCAATGGATAGATTGTTTGTGAAAATTTGTGGAATAACCCGTTTAGTAGACGCTCTGACCGCTTATCGGTATGGCGCAGACATGCTTGGATTTATCTTTTATAAAAAATCAAAAAGGTATATTACACCGAAAAATGCCGGACAAATTCTTGATGCAATCGCTCCAATGATTTCAAGAGTTGGTGTTTTTGTAAATGAGGATGTCGAAAAAATTATTCGAATTTCACAAAAACTAAATCTTGACTACGTACAATTAAGCGGTGATGAACGGAAATCGGATGTACGCAGAATTCGGAATACTGGATTTAAAGTTATTAAAACATTTCATATCACAACCGGATTTAACAAAAAATCTCTGATAAATCATCCTGCTGATATAATTCATCTTGATACTGCCGATAAAAAACTATATGGCGGTGTTGGAAAAAGTTTTGACTGGAATATAAAAATCCCTAAAACTAAAAATCTGATGCTTGCCGGTGGATTAAATGAGAACAATGTATTAAAAGGTATAAAAACATTTCAACCTCTGATAGTTGATTTAAATTCAGGTGTAGAGATAAAACCGGGTTATAAATCGAAAACAAAATTAGAAAGAATATTCTTAAAGCTGAATAGATATAGATATGGTAAAAAGACCAGATAAAAAAGGAAGATTCGGACCATACGGCGGTAGATATGTCCCTGAAACAGTCATTGCATCTTTGGATGAACTTGAATCTTTCTACAAAAAAGCAAAACGTGATAAAAAATTCAAAACTGAACTAAATAACTTTTTCAGAGATTTCATCGGTCGTCCATCACCGTTATATTTTGCTGAGCGGTTAACTGAGTACTTAGACGGTCCAAAAGTATATTTCAAACGGGAAGACTGTAATCATACCGGTGCCCACAAGATAAATAACACGGTGGGGCAGATACTTTTGGCAAAATATATGGGAAAAAAGAGAATTATTGCCGAAACCGGTGCCGGACAGCATGGCTTAGCAACAGCAACAGTCTGCGCCCGTTTTGGATTTGAATGTATTGTATATATGGGAGAAGAAGATCTTCATCGGCAAAAACCGAATGTAGAAAAGATGGAATTGTTAGGTGCCAAAGTTGTTCCGGTACTTTCAGGTTCAAGAACTTTAAAAGATGCAACCTCGGAAGCTCTCCGTGATTGGGTCACTAACATTCGGGACACATTCTACATTATTGGTTCTGTTGTCGGACCGCATCCTTATCCGATGTTGGTTCGGGACTTTCAGTCTGTAATAGGAATAGAAACAAAACGTGATTTCAAGAAACGGTATAACCGGCTCCCGGACAAGATTATCGCCTGTGTTGGCGGAGGTTCCAATGCAATGGGAATTTTCGATGCCTTTATCAATGAAAATAATGTAAAACTGATAGGTGTTGAAGCAGCCGGTCATGGATTACATACTAAACAACATGCTGCACCTCTTGCCAAAGGGAAACCGGGAGTTCTGCATGGCTCATTCAGCTATCTTGTTTTCGATAAAGATGGTCAGGTAATCCTCCCGCATTCAATATCGGCAGGACTTGATTATCCTGGAATCGGTCCGGAGCATTCTTATCTGCATGATATCAAACGGGTGAAGTATGAATCAGTTACCGATAAACAAGCGCTTGATGCTTTTAAACTTGTTTCAAAACTTGAGGGAATCATTCCAGCTTTGGAGTCATCACATGCTTTGGCGTATTTGATTAAGGATAAAAAGAAATTCAAAAAAAATGAGCATATCGTTGTCTGTATGTCCGGACGCGGGGATAAAGATTTAGGGATAATATTAAAAAATGAAAAATAGAATAACTACATATCTCGATTCTTTAGGTAAAAAGAAACTTCTTGTTCCTTATTTTACAGCAGGATTTCCGACGATGGGAATGACTTTACAGTATATAAAAGCAGCTGAATGCGCCGGTTGCGATTTTGTTGAGATCGGTATTCCGTTTTCTGACCCGCTTGCTGATGGACCTGAGATTCAATATGCCTCAAAAGTAGCTTTAGATAATAAAACGACATTAAATCAGATTTTTGAACTTACTCAAAAAGTTCGAAAACATTCAGAAATTCCGCTTCTTTTTATGGGATACTATAATCCGTTTTTAGCAGTTGGTGTAAAAAAGTTTTTACAAAAAACAGCTGATTCAAAAGTTGATGGCCTGATTATCCCTGATTTACCGATCGATGAGTCGACTGAGATTCGAAATCTGGCTGATAAACAGAATATCTCGATGACCTATTTAGTTGCTCCTACAACTGAAAAAAAGCGGATTCAGACTATAAACAACCTGACAACCGGATTTGTGTACGCAGTCACTGTAACCGGCGTGACTGGAAGTGGAAAAAAGTTCTCTCCGGAGACGGATAAGTACTTGAAAATGCTCCAGAAATCGCTCAATCACAGATTTGTAGCCGGGTTTGGCGTTTCATCACCTGCTGATGCTAAAAGATTAGCCAAATATTCCGATGGTGTAGTAATAGGGTCTAAATTGATTAAAATTATCCGAGAGGCAAAGACACAAAAGTCTTCGGTTACTGATATAGAAAAATTCTTAACCGGTGTTCGAAAAAGTTTATCATGAGCAAAAAGAAAATAGATACTCTGAGAAAAACAATAGATAAACTTGATATGCAATTGTTGTACCTGCTCAATGAGCGGGCTGAGTCTGTTATAGAACTTGGTAAAATTAAAAATAAAATGAAATTGAAAGTCTTCGATCCGAAAAGGGAAAGAGATATTTTCGTAAAAATGACAGAGAAGAATCCGGGACCGCTTCATGCTGACGCTATTGTCAGGATTTTTGAACGTATAATTGATGAATCAAGAAGGCTTGAGCGGATTGAAGCATATAAGGATGATAAAGAATCATGATAGTAGTCTTTAATGAAAATGCCACCGACAAACAGATCCAAAAAGTAACTGAAAAGTTATATGACAAAGGATTTGATGTCCATCGCTCTACCGGCACAGCCCAGATAGTATTAGGTGTTGTCGGGGATACAGGGACAGTAGATATACGCGATTATGAAGTTTTTGAAGGTGTTCATGAAGTCATCCGTATTTCAGAACCATATAAACTTGCCAGCAGATCGTTCAAAAAAGAAGATACAATTGTCAAAGTCGGCAAAGCAACTTTCGGCGGCAAGCAGATATCGATGATTGCCGGACCCTGTTCAATTGAATCCCGCGAGCAGATTAAAAAGATTGCCAGAATGATGAAAAAAACCGGTACCAAAGTCCTTCGAGGCGGAGCTTACAAACCGAGAACTTCCCCTTATGCTTTCCAGGGAATGGGTGAAGAAGGCCTGAAATATCTTCGTGAAGCGGGTGATATGAATGATATGGCTGTCGTTTCAGAAGTAATGGACCGGATGGATATTATTCCTGCACTTAAATATGTTGATATGATTCAGGTTGGTGCCCGGAATATGCAGAATTTCGCGTTGTTAAAAGAACTGGGGAAGATTGACCTTCCGATATTGTTGAAGCGCGGGATGTCAGCGACTTTGCAGGAGCTTTTAATGGCGGCTGAATATATCATGGCCGGTGGAAATCATCAGGTAATCCTCTGTGAAAGAGGTATCAGAACGTTTGAAAATTATACTCGTAATACTCTTGATATATCAGCAATACCGGTATTGAAGAAACTCTCGCATCTGCCGGTTATCACAGACCCGTCACACGGTATTGGAATCCGTGATAAGGTCGCCCCGATGGCGCGTGCTTCGGTTGCAGCCGGTGCTGATGGTCTTATTATCGAAACCCATTATGATCCTGAGAAAGCATTTTCTGACGGAGCTCAGACATTGTATATCAAACAGTATGAAGAACTGGTCAAAGAGCTCAAAATAATTGCTACCGCAGTTAAGCGGACCTTGTAAACAGACAATTTTTCTCTGTTTAAACTGGACTTTTCTTAAGAAAAAGTATTACTTTCTAAACTTGGATTTATATAACAGTATGCGATTTATAAATATATGAAGTGAGTTTAGAATTATATGACTACCCCAAATTTTAAAGATATTTTCGCTAATCAAGCTGCCAAGGCATTTCAGACTTCATTTCCGGAAAAATACTCGGAAATCGGGGATTCTGAAGTTTTTTCAGCTGAATTTATTCTCGATAACATAGAAAAACCTAAAGACCCGACCAAAGGACGTTTTGCTTTTCCGGTTTTTAAATATGGGAAGCTTTTGGGAGAAAATCCACCGTCAATAGCCGGTAAAATAGTTAACTCAATAGCAAAAAATTCAGAAATTTCAGTTTCAGCTATAGGTGGGTTTATCAATGTTCAGACTGCTTTTGACATAGAATCAAAAGCAACTTTGAGTTCAATCATAACGAATGATTCTCACTATGCCGACTCAACGATTGGGAAAGATAAAAAGATTCTCGTTGAATATTCTGCGCCAAATATAGCCAAACCGTTTGGCATTGGTCACATACGCACAACTATCTTAGGTAATTCTTTAAGGCTGATATTCAAGAAACTTGGTTATGAAACTGTCGGTATCAATTACCTCGGTGACTGGGGGACCCAGTTCGGAAAGATGATTACCGCTTACAAAAAATGGGCTGATCCTACAATCAAGGGGAATGAGACAATTGCAGAGCTCCTTGAATTGTATGTAAAGTTCCATGACGTCGCCGGGGAAAACCCTGAACTTGAAGCTGAAGCTCGTGAAGAGTTCAAAATGCTTGAAAATGGTGACCGTGAAAATATAAAGCTGTGGGAAAAATTCCGTAAAATCTCTATTGATGAGTTTAACCGGGTCTACAACATTATGGGTGTTGAATTTGATTGGGTTACCGGCGAAGCATTTATGAATGACAAAATGGAACCTGCAATTGAACGTCTGGAAAAAGCCGGTCTGGTCTCTGAATCAGAAGGTGCGACTATTGTTGATCTCCATGATGAACAACTCCCGCCAGTGCTCCTGAAAAAAGCTGATGGCGCAACTCTATATTTAACACGTGATATCGCCGGGTTCTTATTTCGCTGGGAAACTTATAAATTTGATGAAATGATTTATGTTGTTGCAACTAATCAATCGGTACATTTTCAGCAGTTGTTTAAAGCGATAGAGATGCTTGAAGAAAAGGAAAATACTGAAAGTATTGCCGAACGGGCTAAGCATATAGATTTTGGACTTATTAAATTTGGTGATAAGATGATGTCGACCCGAAAAGGACATATTATCTTCCTTGAGGATGTCATCAATAAAGCAGCGGAACTTGCCAAAGAGAAAATATCAGAGAAAAACCCGAGTTTGGAAAATATCGATAAGACTGCCTTACAAATTGGGCTTGGCGCAATTTTTTACTCCCAAATGTCAGTCAGACGGCAAAAGGAA
>QQUK01000056.1 GCA_008501655.1 Calditrichota bacterium | reverse complement strand
CCCTTCCCGGATCTCATCATCAAGCATAATAAAAAATCCGTTTAAAAGATCCTGAACCAGATGCTGTGTGCCAAAGCCGATTGCGACACCCACAACACCGGCAGCAGCTAAGAGCGGTCCCAGCTTGACGCCAAACAGGTCTAAAACAAGCATAAGCGAAACTGAAAATACAGTCAGAACCAGAAAATAGTTAAACATCTTTCCCAGGGTTTCCGCCCGTTTCTGCATTTCCACATCTTTAGCATGTTTATCGACATAAATTTTGACAAAACGCTTGGTAATCATTCGGACAATAATAAGAGCAACAATTGTCAATCCAATGATTATCGCCAGTTTGAAACCGATTCCGGCAAACCAGCTAACAAATTCCTGAGATATATTTTTAAGATCCATCATTTACTCCAAATTTAAAACCAATTCTTTTTACGGAAAAAGAGAAGGAGTCCTCCTCCAATACAAACTGCAAGCGACCAAAACATGATATACCCATACTCAAACCCTAATTCAGGGAGATTTAAGGGTGAAACAGATGTATCAAAATTCATTCCATAGACACCGGCTAAAAACCCCAGCGGGATAAAAATTGAAGCAAAAATTGTCAGAGTTTTCATCACTTCGTTCATCCGGTTGGAGATACCGGTATGATATAAATCCAATAGTCCTGCTACTAAATCACGGTATGTCTCGACGGTATCTATCACTTGTATAACATGTTCATACAAATCACGGATATACGGCTTGGTAACTTTATGCACCAAATCAGATTCGGTACGGTCAAAGGAACTGACAACCTCACGCAACGGCCAGACTGATTTTCGCAGCTGCACCAGCTGCTTTTTCAATACCCGGATATCATTTAACTGTTCAGGACTTGGATTCTCCGTTACCTCTTCATCCAAACTTTCTATATCTTCACCAAGTTTCTCAAGCACGATAAAATAATGATCTACAATTGCATCAAGCAAAGCATATGCTAAATAATCCGGATTCAAAAACCGAATCCGCGGTTTGGTATTTATCAGCCGTTTACGGACATAATCAAATACATCGCCATCCTCTTCCTGAAAAGTAAGCACCCAATTTTTTCCAAAAAGAATTGATACCTGCTCAACTTTGATTTTTGTACTTGTCTCAGAACCGGATAGCATTTTAGAAACAATGAAGATACTGTTTTTGTCCTCATCAAGTTTCGGACGCTGGCGTGAATTTGCGATATCCTCTAATGAAAGGTCATGTATCTCAAGAGCAACACCAAACTGTTTAATTATCTCGGAGTTATGTATGCCATTAATATTTATCCAGCAGATACGGTCATTTGAAAGCAGCCCTAAAGCATCGGAAACAGTTAAGTTCGTATGTATTGTCTCTTCATCATTAGTATATGAAATCGCATCAATTGTAACTGCATCATCCCGTTTTTTCCCTACATAGACAACCGCACCCGGTTTCATACCTAATTTTTTTGAAATATGATTATTCACATTCAAACTCCTCTCAAGAGATTATCTCTTCCTAACATAAAAAATCTCCTTTTGTTTTTCAAAATAAAACAAAAGGAGATTTAAATAAATTTCAGCCGATAAACTTCACAGCAACCGGCTGAAATCGGAGATAAGATGGAGTCTGTTAATCAAATCTTGATGATCGTTTAGCTTTTGCCCGCCGTCTGTCAATCTCATTGTATAGCTGATCCCGCTCATAGTCAGAGCTGATTTCATCAACTATATCAAGATAGAGTTCCTCAAGCTCATCTTTTCCTCTAACATATTCAGCAAGTTCTTTTAATACTTCACCTTTGTCATAATCTGAATAAATCAATCTGCAGGCAGTTATATACTCAATCACCATTTCATCATTTATTTCTGATTCATCAATAATTTCCATCAGAGCCCGTTTTTTATCATAATCTGAAGCAATTTCTCTCAAAGCATAAAGATATCGAGCCCGGACAACATTGTTATGCGATGCACATTCAGCATGGTCAACCAACCCCTGTACTTTCTCATAATCTGAGGAGATGTTGGTTAATAAATCAAGCTTTGCTAAAACCAGTTCAGACTGTGAGTCACAATCAAAATTATTGTTACTCAGTACCCGGTTGGTTTCATAATCGGAGTCAAGGGTCGATACAGCTTTTAAAAGCTGCATCTGAGCCTCCGGATCGTTTTCACACATCTCAGAGAGGTCAATCAGAAATTCCGCTTTTTCATAGTCGGAATCTAAGTCCTGTGCCAGTATAATCAGTTCGTTCAAAGATGCCGAGGTTAACTTCGATCGTTTTCCAAGAGCGGTAAAGACTCTTCTTTTTTCGTAATCTGAATCTATATCGGCAAGAGCTTCAACATACGATTCTGCAAGCGATTCATCGTCAGAACAGACATCAGCTATTTCAATCAGTAATTCAGCCCGTTCGTAATCAGAATCAATATTTTTGGAAATCTCTAAAACTTTCTTAATGATTTTTTTATCAGTGTTTTTATCAAGACTTATTTCTGAAAGAACCCTTCTGGTTTCATAATCAGAGTCCAGAGTACCCACTGCTTGAACATAGTCTTCAACCAAATCAGGATTATGTTTTATCGACTGAGAGATTCCAATGAGCAGTTCAGCTTTTTCATAATCTGATTCTATTTTATCACCGGCGATTTGTATAACTTTACCGTATTCATTATCTGTGAGGTCAGTATGGTTTAACAAAGCCGTCATATACAAACGGATAACATAACCGGATTCAATTTTATCAAGCTCATCTATGACACCATCAACACCTTCTTCAGAAAAAATCCGGTCAACTCTCTTTTTATAATTTAAGCCGGTCCGGTAATACAATTTTTCTAACACTTCGGCAAACCATTTTTTGCCGTCGTCATCAAATTCCTGCTTATTATCATCAACCAGATACACAATATCAAGCGCACCGTTTTTGTCTGAGATAATATCAATCTCATGTTCATCGGAACCATCTTTTTCATAGATTGCAATAAAACCATCTTTTGAGATTGATTTTACCGCCCGGTCATTGTCAGTAAACTCTATTTCACCGGCAAACTTCGCTTTTAACTTATATCTCCGGTCAGAAATATAGACAGAGACACTTCCATCATCATCGGAAGTAATTGATGTCCCGGTTCCAAAATTACTTGTAAATTCATTCGACCAATCAACTATCCTTTGCAAAAATCCATCTCTGTCGCGAAGCCCATAGATATCATCAAGGTCAGGATCTACATCAAAATCAAAGTCCGGGTCGATATCAATATCTGGATCAATATCTATATCAGGGTCAACATCAATATCAGAATCTAAATCTAAATCAGTATCCTGCTTAACAGATGTTGCCAAAGCGATTGCGTTCGCTTGTGCATACGCCTGAGTTCTTGGATAGACTACATAAGCAACAGACTGAGACTTCGAATTATTATCCCCTTCCCAGACCACCGATGCTACCGGTGTGACTGTCGAATTTGAGGATGATGTTAACTCGTTTGCCTGCTCTGTGTCCGATATCGTCTGTTCGAGATGATCAAGCATCTCCTGATAGGTCATGTGTGTACCCGGAAGAGCAATAACCGGAGTAATCTGCAGGACCGCAACAACCAACACAGCGGCAACGGTCAGAATACCGGTGGTTTTAACCGGAGAAAGCTTTCGTTTATCTTTTCTTTTGTTCATAAGTATTTCCTCAAACCGTTTGAAAATCTGTTTTTTATCCGAATAGACTCCGGGAATCAACGAAGTACCCGTCCCGGTAGTCAACTGCATAAGTCTCGTCAAACACTCTGCGTAACGGTCGGCTGAACCGGTTTTTTTGATAACCAGGTCGTCGACAGCAATCTCCCGTTCGAGATCAATCTGATTGACAATCCACTTTACAACCGGGTGGAAAAACCAGAGTGATTCGATACATTTCTGCCCAAGCTTGGAATAATCATCCCATCGTTTTAAATGTGCTAACTCATGCAGAAGAACAATATGCAGTTCATCTTCGGTTAGTTCTTCCATCAGGTTTTCCGGAAGCAGTATCATCGGATTTAAAAAACCGGCTGCGATGGGAATTGATGTATCGGGTGAAATTCCAAAACGAACATTTCGTTTCAGCCCGAGTTCTTTTACAGCTTTATCAAATGGATGAAACCGGTTCATAAGTTTTGCTGATTTTTTGATTTCCCGAATTGAAAAATATGACTGACTGATTTTATAAAGGAGGAGACAAACGGCTGAAATGTATCCTAAAAAGATCAAAAGAGGCAGCAGCTTCATAAAGTTTATAGAAGCTACTTTCGTTTCTGCTTTATCATCGGCGGTAAATGTTTTTGGAGTCAGTTCTACGCCTGCAGTCTTTGCTGGTGCTGCCGGTGTTTGAATAGTCGTTTTATTTTTTGAATTCACAGCCCGCGTTGTCGGAGGATTATAATTCTGAATTTTAGTTGCAGGCTTATAACTGGAATGGGAGGTTGTCGATTTGAAAAAATCATTGCCGTAGGAAACAGTGAACATCGGTATAATGAGAATTGCCAGAAGAATTGTCCAGAGGGTCATGTATCGTAAATTTGGCAAACCGTATTTCATGAAGCGTCTGCAGACTACAAAAAGTATAATCAAAAAGAGCCCGATTACAATACTGTTTATCCCTATTTCCAGGGTTGTGTAGGAGAATGAACTCAACCAGTTAAATACTCGCTCCATCTCTACTCCCCTTCCTTCTTAATCATCTCTTTTAATTTGTTGATATCTTCTTTTGTTAAGTCATCATTGTCAAATAGAGACAACAGTAATAGTTCCGGCGAATCATTGAAAAAACTCGACATCATATGTTTGACAACATGATTCCTCGTCTGCTTTTTGGTGACAAGCGGATAGTAAATATGTGCCCGGCCTGATTTTTTGTGAGAAAGATATCCTTTTGTTTCTAAAATCCGAAGCGTTGTCAATACTGAGTTATAAGCAAGATGTAAATCTTTCGGAAGCTGCTCCATAACCTCAGTAACCGTTGCCTCTTTGACGTCCCAGAGAACTTTCATAAGACGAAGCTCAGCTTCAGTCAATGTAGGAGTTTGTTTACGTGCCATAGTGCGACCTTTATTTATCTCTTAAAGAATTAAGAATTGTCTGCTTAATATGGTATACGTAAATATTTTAAAAAGTTCTACTAATTAATTAGTTAGTATAAAATAAAATCATATCCCTTTGTTTAACAAAGAGATACGATATAAATTTTTGAAGGATTTTTCTGGTATTATTTATCAGATTCAAGTTTTTCAGCGTCATTTACTTCGCCGGAGACCTGATTGAGGATTTTAATCGAGTTCAGTTCATTATCAGCATCAAGACCATAACCGGTAATGACATCATTATGCTTGGTGATTCTGACAAACTGGTCGGATTTGATTCTGTTCGTATTTGAATCCCACCAGAGATATTCTGTTTCAAGTTTTGTTGAATCGGAAGTAAATACAACGACATTGCTGTAAATATGTAAAATACCTTCAGCTTCCCGGATAACCCCTGAATCACCGACGATATTAGTCGAAACAGTACCAAGTGTATCAAGGATATTGATATCAAGGACATATGCCTGGGTTGAGTCGATTTTATCGAATTTCAGGATTTTATCAGCTTTAATCTCAGCCTTGACGTCCCCTTTTTCATAGACAAATATCTCAGCAGTCCGAACTTCAGAATCAGGTAATACGATAGAATCTGACTCGGTTGATTTGTCCGAAACACCGGAATCGTTGTGCGAACATCCAATCAGTAAAAACAAGCAGAGTGTAATAAAGTACTTCATTATATTATATACTTCCATTTTCAATTATCGTTTTAGTAGTACAGCCGTAATACTTATATTCTTATCGGCGGATAAAGGTCATATATTTTCAGAAATTGTCAAGAGAATTAATACAATTTGTGAGACTGCCCTTCCCTCCTCGCATCTAATTACTGCACTTCAACTTACGAAACAGCTTAACCAGTCCAGAGATATTTTTCCAGGTCTATTTTCCCCGAATCTGAGACTTTTACCTTTTCATTTTCTAAAAGTCCTTTTTGAACTTCAAATCCCTCATTTTTCTTCAGAGCGATATTACCCTGAGAATTGAGAACCCGGTGCCAGGGAAGATTATGTTTTTTCGATGATGAATGCAGAATCCGGACAACCTGACGGGCAGCCCGCGGTGACCCGGCAAGAGTGGCAATTTGGCCGTATGAAGCGACTTTCCCTTTCGGGATATTTTTGATAATTTGTATAACTTTCTCTGTAAAAGTTTCCACTTTTAAAAATACAATCCCAATCTGAAATTGATTTTAGTCTGTGTCGACCGGACTGTATGCGGAATGCCGCTGATCATTTCCCCGGTATCATCTTCCGGTGTGGCGCCATCATCACCATACCATGATTGAGTCTGAGGTCCGGTAGCTTTGAGTTTGACAAAAGAAGCGCCGAGTTCTACAAACAGCTTATCTTTTATATCTGCTCTATTGATATTATATCGTAACTGGAAATCACCGATAAAAGAGTTCCCGTCACCGTCAGCTGTTGATTCTTTGAATCGCAGGATATGGTCATCATAATCATCAAATCTTAACGGCGAAAAAACTGTTTTCAGTTTACCGGTTAATTTAGGACTAAAACGATACTCGGTTAACAGACCGAATTTAAAATGTTTATAT
Organism: Calditrichota bacterium; assembly: GCA_008501655.1. Taxonomy (GTDB): domain Bacteria; phylum Zixibacteria; class MSB-5A5; order GN15; family FEB-12; genus QQUK01. Next base: position 2,083 of record QQUK01000056.1, on the reverse strand, counting down.
GTAACTTCATAATAGCCGACTCTCATATTTTTATAATTTTCTTCATTGATAGTGATAAGATTATTAGGGTTACTATAATAAAGCGTATCATCATAAGCTATTTGCCACCCGCCAAGACCAATCACATCCTGTTTAATCTTCTGGTAACGCCCGCCAAGTAAAGCTGAGAGGGTCACTTTTTCATTTTGCGCCAGTCTGAAAGTGAAGTCTAAATCAAGCAGGGTCATGCTCATTTCAGCATCGGATTCAGTATAACTCCATTTTGTGTAATCATAATATGGAGATGCTCCTTCCCAGTCAGTATCAAACATCTTTCCACCCGGGTCGGTAAACGAAGTAAACACCCCGCCATGAATAGTCCACTTTGAAAGGTCTTCCTCGGGAGCTAATTGAAAAGTAAACCCACCTACAACAACATCCAGAGGGAATTCAAGAAGCGATGTCAATCGGTAGGTAACACCGACATTTGGAGAAACCGATGTATCTATATAAGAAAAATTAATATCAAGTTCATATTCCGTTTCTCCGTTTAAAAGAGAAATCTCAGGTGCTGCTGAAAATTTGATTTTAGCGGATGCTGTGGATATAACAAAAAGCGATATTGCAAAAAGTATGAAAGTTTTTTTCATTTTGAGCCTCATATGTCTGATTTTTATAAACATACTTCTTTGAAAAGACGATGTAAAGATTGGAATTGTAAATTATTTTTTTCTGAGCAGCCCACCCCTCTTGCGCTGTCAGGAACCCATTCCTGACATCAGGTAGCCCACCCCTTGGGGTGGGTTTCTATTCAATTGATGAGATTACCACGTCTGGAAAACCTATCGGTTTCCTCAACTCGAAATGACGATCTTTTATGATTTATGCGCTGTCAGGAACCCCTTCCTGACATATTTATAGCTGTTGTGGCAGGTCCTGATTCGCCTTGGTGAATTGTGACCTGACACCTGACAGACATAAAAAAGGAACAGATAAATCTGCTCCTTATTATCTAATTAATGTAATAATTTTCTACTCTATCTTCTCGCCGGTCATCGCTTCGATTTCAGCGAGCAGTTTCTCTTCAAGTTCTTCCTCTTTAAAACGTGCGACAACTTCACCCTTTTTAATCAGCATTCCCTGACCGTTCCCACCGGCGATTCCGATATCGGCAGCTTTTGCTTCACCGGGACCATTTACAGCACAACCCATCACTGCTACTTTGAGGGGTGCTTTGATATGTTTCGTCCGCTGTTCGATAGATTCCGCCAATGGAATCATATCAATCTGACATCTTCCGCAAGTCGGGCAGGCAATCACTTCAAGTCCATCCGGTTTCATGTTGGCTGATTTCAGAATTTTATGCGCAACCGGAGCTTCATGAATCGGGTCCGCCGAAAGGGAAACACGAATCGTATCACCAATACCGGTCATTAAAAGTGCTCCGAGTCCGACCGATGATTTAATTGTTCCGGTCTGCAGAGTTCCAGATTCGGTGATTCCTATATGCAGCGGATAGTCACATCGCTGAGCAACCATATGATACGCCCAGAATGCAGTCTGCGTATTGGTCGATTTAACCGAAATAATAATATCTTCGAAATTCATATCCTCAAGAATCGCTACCTCACGCATCGCAGCTTCAGCAAACGCTTCGGGGGAATCATGCCCGAATTTCTCCAGAACATCTTCCGGCAGAGAACCTGAGTTCACCCCAATACGGATCGGGACACCGTTATCTTTGGCAGCTGAAGTAACTTCGCGGACTTTCCATTCAGCGCCGATATTCCCCGGATTAATCCGGATTTTATCAAACCCGGCTTCGATAGCTTTGAGCGCAAGTTTATATTGAAAGTGAATATCTGCTACAATCGGACGGGCTTTGTTAACCTGCGAGCGGATTTTTTTGAGACAATCTCCCGCCTGATGGTTTAATACCGAAATGCGGACGACATCACAGCCGGAGTCAAAAAGCTGATTTATCTGAGTTACCGTTGCATCGACATCACGGGTATCAGCGGTTGTCATTGATTGTACTGCAACCGGAAAACCGCCGCCGATTAAAACATCGCGGACTTTAACGACCCGGCTTTTACGCCTCTTT
>QQUK01000061.1 GCA_008501655.1 Calditrichota bacterium | reverse complement strand
GCCCCCAACCACCTTGTATCGAGGAAGCTGATGTTGATGCAAGTTTAGGAATTGATATCGCTGACATGGTTTATCTGGTCGATTACATGTTCGGTTCACCGGCAGGTCCGGCACCGCTTGGCTGTTAGAGAATAGATCGGATAGAAATGTTATTTTGAGAAATCTGAAGTATGAATAAAAATATAGAGTTGTTTTTTAAAAAAGCACAAATATGGCATGACGAGTACACCCTGTTGAGAAAAATACTTCTTGGATGCCAACTTACTGAGAAATTTAAATGGGGTAAACCTTGTTACACTTTTCAAAATAAGAACATTGTTTTAATACACGGTTTTAAAGAATATTGTGCTCTTCTATTCTTTAAAGGTGCATTATTAAAAGATACTGACAAGATGTTAATCCAACAGACTAAAAATGTGCAGGCTGCACGACAGCTTCGAATTACCAAACCTAAAGAAATTGTATCTATGGAAGCACGAATTAAATCATTTGTTACTCAAGCTATAGAAATAGAAAAAGCCGGACTTAAACTGAAATTAAAGAAAACAAAGGATTATACATTTCCGAAGGAACTTCTTGATAAATTTGGTTCAGTTCCTAAACTCAAAACAGCTTTTGATGCATTAACTCCCGGTCGCCAAAGAGGATACCTCCTTTATTTTTCATCTGCCAAACAAACCAAAACAAGAGAATCAAGAATTGAGAAATATATACCACAGATTTTTGATGGTAGAGGGTTAAATGACTAGCTAAAATTATTTAGTAATAATATAGAATTTAAAAAAGATTATTAAAAAAATACTGATGGGAGGATTTGAACCTCCGACCTCCTGATCCACAATCAGGCGCTCTAACCAACTGAGCTACATCAGCATCAATGCCCCAAATTATCAATTTTTAGCTTGTTGTCAAGCAATAAAAAAAGGAGTCTGACATCAGACTCCTTTAAATTTATAATTCATAAATTACTTGTAACTAATTATTAGAATAATACTTAGAAAACAAGTTTACATATCCCGGCTATAATCAAAATAGGTATCGCAAAAACAAAAAGCAGTGCTAATCCGCCGACAATTATTCCGATCAGTCCTCCTACCAGCCCCATGACTAACCCGAACAATCCGGCAATCAGGCCGAAAATTGCCCCGATAACGGAAAATACAAAATCCAAGATTCCGAATCCAAGCAATGGTACTAAAATAAAAATGGCTAAAATCAGAAGTAACGTTTTCATATTGTTTCCCTATCTTTATCTACAATACTCTATTTATCCTCGGTTATTCAATTAATATTACGAAAATGAGGATGATTTGTTACCACCAAATGTTATTTCTTTTTTGCCATTTTCAAGATTATATCCCACTCTTTTTTCTTCACCGGCTGGATTGATAAACGACTGCCTCTCTGGGTCAAAACCATCTCCTCAAGTCCCGATGTCTCTTTAATCTCTTTGAGTGTGACTATATCATTGAATTTCTCTTTGAATTTAACATCAACCATATACCATATCGGATTATTTTTTGTGTGTTTCGGGTCAGGATGCTCACTATCAGGGTCTTCAGCAGTATGGTCAGGATATCCGTTTTTCACAACTGTACATACACCAGCAACCCCCATCGGTTTTGCGTTACTATAGTAGAAAAACACTTCATCATCTTTTTTTATATCATCCCGCAGCATATTCCGGGCCTGATAGTTTCTGACACCATCCCAATGATCGGTGGAATTTTTACATTTTTTTAAATCATCTATAGAATAACAGCCAGGTTCAGATTTAAACAACCAGTACTTTTTTGCCATTCTTTATTTCCTTTCAGCTTGTATCTTTTTTTATTCATACTAAATTTAAATGTATGGAGAATAAATCAAAAAACAAGTCCCAGTTAAATTTTGAGAATGCCCGTCTCAACATGGTCAATAATCAATTACGAAAACGTAATATTAGAGACAAAGATATTCTCCATGCCATTTCAAACATTCCTCGTCATATGTTTGTTCCGGAAGAGTTAACAGCTCAGGCTTATGATGACAATCCACTTCCGATTGGATATGGACAGACAATTTCTCAACCATTTATTGTCGCATCGATGACACAAAATTTAAATGTAAATAAAAATCACAAAATACTCGAAATTGGAACCGGATGCGGATACCAGACAGCAATGCTTGCGGAACTTGCAAATGAAGTATTTACTGTAGAAATAATTAAATCTCACTCCAAAAGTGCAAAACATATTTTAGATAAACTTCAATATACAAATATTCAGTTTAAAGTAGGAAACGGAGGACTCGGCTGGTTGGAGCATGCACCGTATGATAGAATAATCGTAACTGCAGCAGCACCACAAATACCTCCTCAATTGATTGAACAGTTATCAGAAGGCGGTATCATGGTAATTCCAGTCGGTGAACCGCATGCCTTAGTGCAAAACCTATTAAAAGTGCATAAAAATAACGGCATACTGATTCAAACATCACTATATGCCGTTAGATTTGTTCCCTTAGTGGATACTTATTAATTTGTCTTCTCTTCGTTCCTTTTCACAAAATTATCGAGGATACCGTTAATAAACTTTGATGATGCATTGGTTGAATATTCTTTTGCAAGCTCAATTGCTTCATTGATTACTACTTTAACAGGAGTATCTATAAATACATTGAGCTCCACCATCCCCATCCGCATTATCATCTTATCTATGGCGGCAATCCGTTCAAGCTCCCAATTATCGGCAAGCTCCTCAATCTGCGAATCAGCCCAGGTAGTCCGTTTAGAAACTTCTATCAAAAGGTCATATGCAAATTTACGATATTTCTCTTTCAGACCTTCCTGTTCAGCAATAGATTCAAATGCTTCATCAACAGTCTGATCGCCATGTTCCGATGCATACAATGATTGCAGTACTACTATACGCGCTAAATGTCTGGGTGCTTCAGTAGACATCTTACCCACCTATCGAATCATACAAAGAGACCATTTCAATAGCAGCCGAGGCAGCATCCCAGCCTTTGTTACCGGCTTTCGTACCTGCCCGTTCGATAGCCTGTTCCAGTGTATCGGCAGTGACCATCCCATAGATAACCGGTTTGCCATGGTCAAGCCCGAGCTTTGCGATACCTTTGGAAGATTCATTGGCAATATAATCGAAGTGTGGAGTACTACCACGAATAATAGCACCAAGACAAACAACAGCATCGACATCATCTTTTGCTACCAGTTTCTGAGCTGCGTATGGAATTTCAAAGGCTCCGGGGACATAGGCAACCGAAATATTTTTTTCATCTCCACCATGCCGTTTAATACAATCGATAGCTCCTTCCAGAAGTTTATCTGTCAGGAAATTATTGAAACGGCTTACAACAAATGCAAACTTTTTACCTTTTGCATTCAGTTGACCTTCGTAACTTGTATAACTCATCTTTTTCTCCGTCTATAATAAATTTAAAATATGTCCAAGTTTATCACGCTTTGTTTCCAGATAGGTCAGATTGGAACCGTTCGGTTCAATTTCCAGAGGTAATCTATCAGTGATTTCAAGACCGTATCCTTTGAGACCAATAACTTTTTTAGGATTATTGGTTAGCAATCTGATAGAGGTTAGACCGAGGTCAGCAAGAATCTGTGCGCCGACACCGTAGTCTCTCAGGTCTGCTTCAAAACCAAGCTCTTCATTTGCTTCAACGGTATCTCTACCCTGCTCCTGTAGTTTATATGCCAATATTTTATTGGCGAGTCCAATACCACGACCTTCCTGACGCATATAAAGAACGACACCCTCTCCTTCTTCTTCAATCATCTGCATTGCCGAATGAAGCTGCTTTCCGCAGTCGCACCGGCAGGAACCAAAAACATCACCAGTAAGACATTGTGAATGGACCCGAACGAGTACATTTTCTTTACCTGAAATATCACCTTTTACCAAAGCAAGATGGTGGTGGTCATCAATGTCTGATTTATACAAATGCAGTCTGAAATTTCCTTCTTCTGTCGGCATATTTACATCGGTTACTTTATGAATCAGTTTTTCCGTTTTATTCCGGTAAGCGATCAAGTCACGGATTGTGATGATTTTCAGGTTATGTTCCTTGGCAAATTCCATCAACTTCGGAACCCGCTTCATAGAACCATCCTCATCCATGATTTCACACATGACGCCACTTGGGGAAAGTCCAGCCATTCTCGGCAGGTCTGATGATGCTTCAGTATGTCCGGCGCGGGTTAAGACTCCACCTTTCAGAGCTTTTATCGGAAAGATGTGCCCCGGTCGACCGAGGTCTTCCGGTGTTGTCTCTTTATCAACTAAAGCCTTAATAGTAATAGCCCTGTCCTGGGCAGAAATACCGGTTGTAGTTCCTTCGAGAGCATCAACTGAAACCGTAAACCGGGTGCCAAGCCTGGCCGTATTATCTTCAACCATCGGATGAAGTTTTAGTTCTTCAATCCGTTCATCGGTCAAAGATACGCAGACAAGTCCTCTTCCGTATTTTGTAAAGAAATTAACAGCTTCAGGACTGATGAGTTCAGAAGCCATTATCAGATCACCTTCGTTCTCTCTATCCTCATCATCTACTACTATGATATATTCACCGTTTCTGATAGCTTCAATTGCATCAGGTATCGTGTTAAAAACAAATCTGTCGGTCATGGCTTCACCATCCGCTTTCTAATAGTTTATCTATTGTAAGTTCTTTTTTTTCTGATTGTACAAATTTATAGAGATATTTCCCGACAACATCAAACTCAAGATTCACTGCATCCCCTTTAGAAAGATGATGTACAGTTGTCACATCATCTGTATGAGGAATTATGTTCACTATTAATCTGTTTTGATTTGTCTGATTTATCGTCAGAGATATACCGTTTAGAGTAATCGAGCCTTTATCTATGATAAATTTTGAATATTTAGTATCAAATGAGACAGAAATTTCGATTGAGTCACCAACTTTCCTCAATTCATCAATCCGACCGGTGCAGTCGACATGACCGGAAACGATATGACCGCCAAGTCTATCACCTACCTTTACAGCCCGCTCGAGGTTTATCTCTGTTCCAGTTTTATAATTTCGTAAGATCGTTTTTGCAATCGTCTCCTGCGAAGCTTCGACAGTAAAACTGTCAGTATCCTTGGAGACAACCGTCAGACAGGCACCGTCACAGGAAACTGATTCACCGATGGACAACTCAGATGCAGGTATTGATGATTTCACCCGTAGAATCTTATAATTCTTTCGAGCTGTGATCTGTTCAATAGTGCCAATTGTTTCAACTAATCCGGTAAACATCTATATCTCACTTTTTAAAATAACCTTCTAATACTATATCCTTGCCGACCTCTTTGAATTCATAGGATGAAAATGATAATTTTGATTGCAGGTTCTTAATTTCATAATCAACAAACGAGTCAATTCCTTTTCCTATTATATAAGGAGTGATGACAAGTATAAGTCTATCAACCAGTTTTTCTCTCAGCAATGAAGATGCCAGTTCTGCACCACCTTCAAACAGAAGAGAATGGAACTCAAATTCATATGCTTTAGAAAGCAGATCATTTAAATCAATGCTATTCCCATGAGGCTTTAACGACCAATAAATAATATTCGACGACCGCTTTGATTTGATGAATCGCTTTATTGCTCTATCTGTCGATGCGATAATAGTTTTGTTATCTTTATTTCTAATCAAAGCATATTTATCTGAGAAATCCAGTCTCTTTGATAAAACAATCCGATAAGGATTCTCACCTTTAACCATACGGACCGTCAATTGCGGATTATCGGTTCTTAAAGTATTCCCACCGATAACAACAGCATCAGATTGCATGCGAAGCTGATGTACAAATTTCAACGATTCTTTTGACGAAAGATATTTAGAGTCACCCTCAACGGTCGCAATTTTCCCGTCAAGCGATTGAGCCAGTTTTAACGTTACAAAAGGGCGTTTCTCTTTATGAAACACAAAATACCCTTCATTTAACATTTGAGCTTCTTTATGTAATATATTTGTAGTAACTTCGATTCCGGCTTTTCTCAGGATACGGACACCTTTGCCGTTGACTAATGAAAACGGGTCTTTTGATGCTATAACAACACGCTTGATTTTACTTTTGATAATTTCATCCGTACAAGGACCGGTTCGTCCTGAATGGCAGCACGGTTCAAGAGTGACGTACAAAGTCGAATTTGTTACTGATTGGGTAGCATTTTTAATAGCTGCAATCTCAGCATGGTCTTTACCGGGACCTTTATGATACCCCTGACCAATGACCTTATTCTGCTTTACTAATACAGCACCTACCGTAGGATTCGGCTTCGTCCTCCCGATTCCCTTTTTGGCAAGTTTGATTGCCTGCATCATATAATTTTTATCAGCTTCAAAACCCATAAAAAAACCCAAAATAGAATTATTTCGGGGCGTTATGCAAAACAATATATAGACATAGTATATCTATTATATCATCGATAGCATCTTCTACCATCCGGACTGTACCGTCGGCACCTGAGTTTCACAGGTTCAGCCAATTTTTCCAAAGGCTCGCGGGCTGTCACCGCCGGTCGAGGAATTGCGCCTCGCCCCGAAGATTTATTTGTTAGAATATAGGTGATTATAAGAAAAAAGCAAATAAAATCGTTAATCAGACATGTTCAACCAGTTCACTAATTAACGCCTTTATCTCTTTAAGATGGAATGGTTTAGGAACGACCGCTTTGACACCTTTTAATGCTACTTCATCTTTGTTCAGCTGTGTCCCCCAACCGGTTATCATTGCAATCGGCATTTCAGGTTTTTGTTCATGAACAATTCCGGACAGTTCAAGACCGGACATGCCAGGCATGCCAAGGTCGGTAATCATCATTTCAAAGTCATTTACTTCAAATTCTTTCAAGGCTGACTTTCCGTCCTCACAGGTAGTGATTTCATACCCGTCTATCGTTAGCAAGTCGGTCAAAACCTCTCTAATCTGTTCATCATCATCAACGACCAGTATCCGGATGTTATCACGTTTTTTTGTTTTTTTAGTGATTTCAGAGTCTTCTGAAACTGAATCGGAAATCGGTATGAGTATCTGGAAAGTAGTACCATCATCAATTGTTGACTGTACAGAAATCTTTCCACCATGCCTGATAACGATACCATGAACTATTGCAAGACCCATACCTGCACCATATTCATGTTTTGTAGTATAAAACGGGTAGAAGATTTTCTTCTGATCGCTTTCCGAAACAGGTACACCAAGATTATGAATCAATATCTCGACAAACGAATTACTTTTTTTCAAAGTGCATGTAACCGTACTGGCTCTTTCTGCATATTCTACAGCATTCAGCAATATCTTATCCAGAGCAATCATCAAATCACCATCAGAACCCTCAATAGTAGCCATACGAACATCATTCTTAAATACAACTTCTACCTCTTTTTCAGATGCAAGCTTCACCCATTTCCAGGAACTGTTATTGAAGTACTCTTTGAAAGAATCGACTATCTCTATTTTATGAAGTTCTTTATATTTTGCTCCTGAAGTAAATTCCTGAATACGCTTTACGGTATCTGCACCGTTGGAAGCTAACTCTTCAATTTTATCAAGCTTATTTAATGTTTCCTCATCTTTAACTTTTAACTTTAATAATTGAACTCTCCCGATAATACCCCCAATCATGTTATTAAAGTCGTGGGCAACACCTGAAGTCATATCTGTTAACGCCGCTAGAGTTTCAACATCAGCCATTTGTGAACTTGATTTTTTAAGTAGTTTGTTGACTTTTTTCTCTTGCTGGTAAATTTCGACAACTTTTAAAAGGATTCCTGCAAACAATGTAAATACTGATAGTAATTGTCTGTCATTTTGTGAAATCGAGTTTCTATTCTTCGACACAATAATGATGAAGTGTTTTTTGGCATTTGATATATAAAGCGGAGATGTTAATACTGTGTTAAAATGACTTTGGAACTGATCAGAATAATCAATCCAGACACCGTTCAGATTAGAAACCTGTTTTAATTCAACTGAAAGTTCAGCTAATTCCCGCCCAAAAAGATCAGTAAACGATGATTGTGCTGGTTGTTGTGATTTGCTCTGCTGTAACGTGAATTCATTCGAATTTCCGGTGGAGGCGAAATGCATATATGTACCGGGAATAATTTTTTTAATTTTTACAAGTAACAGTTTAAGCATAGAATCAAAGTTATAATCTTCAATAGGGGTCTCAAACAAAGCTATCAGGTCAGACAACCGAATGGTATAATCATTTATAAACCGATTATCATTCATACTGGTCTTGAATGAATCTAACAGATTATAGATAGTCTGGACTATCCGTTTAAGGGCATCATAAGGAATATCTGGTTTTTCATGCCAGTATACAGTAACAATTAGGTTTATTCTGTCACGCTCAAATAACGGCAAACAACCTGCATAGTTAAATTGATGATGTCTTGCAAATGGATCCAGGTTCTCAGAAAGAAAATCGGCATTCTCTCTGCAGATTATTCTTCTTTCAAGTGTATGTTTGTTTATCTGAGGTTTGCACCATGATTCTTCAAAAGAACGGAAATCTATCTCTACTTTTTCTGCGCTACCTTGAAAAGAAATCGGAATCAACTCACCGTCTGAATACTGCCTTGTCAAAACACCGATAAAATCAGCATTAAGCAAGTCCTTGACAAGTGTAGAAAGATAGTCAATCTGCTGTATAATACCTGATGTATTAATAGATTTTATCGAGTGATAATATCTTTTGATGATTTTGGTTGAATCTGACATTCCTGAAATTCCTTTTACTCCCTTTTCCCTTTATGAAA
>QQUK01000113.1 GCA_008501655.1 Calditrichota bacterium | reverse complement strand
ATTCCGGGTTCGGTGGATACATCACTTCCGACAGATGATTTACTTATCGGAACTGATGAATCCGCAAATCAGTTTGATCTGCTCTTTGCTGCTGCTTTGAATCAGCAGATGGGTTCGGTTAACGGTATTAATGCTTCGAATCAAGTGCTAAACAGTGAAGCTGGTTTAAGCCTGGTTGGTACGGATACTATAATCAACCAGAATGATGTCATTTCATCTTTAAAAATGAATATTTCGAATGAACATATTAAAACATTAATAGATAATAATCAGGTTACGATTCCGAATGGAAAATATACTGTAGAATCTATTGATGTTACTGATTCCAAAGTAACTTTTGAGTTATTGGCGGCTCAGACTGTAACTGCTGAACAGTCAGAGCCAGTAAAAATTCAGGTACCTCTTGATGCTTTAAAGATAGATAAACAGGTACTGAACCAATTACAGAACAGAGTAGAAGTCAATCCGGTACTTACCAAAGTTGATGGGCAGCAGATTCAGGAACTGTTTGAAAAGTTAAACCTTAAGCAGATTGAAATCAAAGGTTTAGATACTGACGGCAGTAAAGGACAGCTTAAGGAAGTGTCTCTTGCGTTAATCGGTGAAGATAACGGTAAAAAAGTTGTCTTACAAAATTCAATCAAACGGAATCAGGTAAAGGTATCGAGTGATACAAAAAACGTTCCGATGAAAAGTGTTTCTACTCCATTCGTCGCTCAGAAAACTGACGGTGAGGTTGTGGTTTCAGATGATACTGACGGAGAAACAAAACCGAATATGACTGTTCAGAACGGTAAGGAATCATTAATTGAATCTGAATCGGGAAAAGTATCTCCAGATGGTAAAAAAAGTTCTTTGGTTGAAAAAGTAAAAATCGAAAATCAGATATTTAAGACAGATACAAATATTAGCAGTGTAAATACAGATTCAAAGTCGATTGAACATCAGACCGGTGAATCAAAACCGGTACGGATGCAGCTTCCTGAGTCTATCAAAACGGTACTTCGTCCGAACGGACAGGCTGTAACGATTAAGATAGATCCTGAGAATCTTGGTCCAGCTAAGTTGAGTTTGAAATTTACAGATAATAAGCTGACGGCGCATCTTACTGTCAATTCTGCTCATGCAAAGAATCTCTTAGACCATTCGATTGAACGGTTGGTAGACCAGCTGCATAAAGTAGATATCAATGTTGATAAAATTAATATCACATTGGATAACGAACAGCAGGAACAGAATCAATTTGCCCGCAATGCTGCATGGCAGCGGAAGTTCAGCTACAAAAATCTTCAGAATAATGAAGATTATAACATTGAAAATAATCAAATGATTACCCCGCAGATGATGACAAACAATCAGTATGTCAGTTCAAGCGGTGTTAATCTTTTGGCATAGGAGTATACAATGGCTTTTATATCACCACTTGCAGTTGATTCAAACGGAAACACCCGTCAGACGGGAAGTCTGCAGCAGCTTGGAAAAGATGATTTTCTTCAGTTGTTAGTAGCCCAGATGGAAAACCAGGACCCGCTTGAACCGATGAGTAATGAAGAATCATTAGCACAATTGGCACAGTTCTCATCTCTTGAACAGATGAATAATATTGCTGACGGTATTTCACAGTCTAATGATTTGGACTTTCTACAAAGTCAGTCACTGAACAACGTGATGGCAACAAGTCTGGTTGGAAAAGATGCTAAAGCCTCATATTCCGGTGTTTATTACGAACCGGGAAACGAAACAACAATCAATTATACGATGCCTTCGAACGCTGATGAAGTAGTTTTTACAATTCGTGATTCAGCCGGATCAGCGGTAACAACTATAACTCAGGACTCTGTTAAAGCCGGTGTAAATTCATTTGTATGGGATGGAACAAATTCATTTGGGAACAGAGTAGATGAAGGATATTACTACATCGAAGCAGCAGCAACACTGGATGGAAACAGTATTACACCTTCACTCTCGCTGGTTGGAAAAGTTGAGTCAGTAATTTACCGGGACGGAACTGCGTATCTGACTGTTGGCGGTACTGAGATTCCTCTTGGTGATATCGAAGCGGTTGGTGAGCCTGGTGCATTTACAGGCGGTAATGATGATGATAGTGGAAATGACGACGTCTAATTCTTTGGAAGGGAAAAAAGATGAGTACGGAACAAAATATGAAAATTAATAATTTCCAGAGACCGATTAATTTGATAGAGATTGCTAACCGCAATACTAAATCGGAAAAACTGAATGAATCGGGTGAGAAATCTTTTAAGGAGATGTTCTCAGCTGAACTTGCAACTGACCGAGGGGTTGCTTTTTCAAAGCATGCACATCAGAGATTGTATTCACGCGGTATTTCTTTGGATGAGAAAACATTAAACTCGATTGCAGATGCAATTGATAAGGCTGAAGTTAAGGGTTCCCAGGATACTTTGATATTATCCGATGACTCAGCATTTGTCGCTAATGTTTCCAACAGAACAATTATAACGGTATTTGACAAGGAGAATCTGAAAGAGGGTGTCGTTACTTCAATCGATTCTGCTGTGATAATATAAATGAGAAAACAAATGATAAAACTAACTAATACACACATTCCGGGGTTGGACTCTATTTTGATAGAGATATCCCGGTTATCTTCAAGGAGGTAACCTAATTATGATGGCTTCACTATTTGCCGGTGTATCCGGTCTGAAGAATCACCAGACACGTATGAACGTAATTGGTAACAACATTGCAAACATTAACACGATTGGTTATAAAACCAGCCGTGTTAATTTCCAGGAAGCACTGGTTCAGACATTTAAAGGGGCAGGTCGTCCGTCAAATGTTTCCGGTGGTACCAACCCGGTACAGCTTGGTTTGGGTATGCAGGTTGCATCAATTGATACTCTGTTTCAGCAGGGTGGTCTTGAAACAACCGGTCAGATCACAGACATGGCTATTCAGGGTTCCGGATTCTTTGTTCTTGGTGATACCAATGGTAACAAGTTTTATACCCGTGCCGGCGCATTCGGTTTTGATGCAAATTCAAACTTAGTCGACCCGGCAACAGGTCTTTTTGTACTTGGTAAAAACGCTGATTCGAGCGGAAATATTCCTTCGCTTGCAACAACCGGAGCAATAACTATTCCGTTTGGGCAGCAGGATCCGGCTCGATCAACAGAAATGATAACTCTTTCGAATAACTTAAATATGTCGGCTGCAACGGATGAACCGGCTAATTTAGTTTCTTCAGGTGAATCCGGTATTTTCGGTATCACCGGTTCACCGGATGACGGTGTCGGCGGTATTCATTCAATTTCGATTACAGGTTCTCAGGCATTTAATGATGTATTGACCGGTGTTCATGATGCTGTTGCCTATCCCGGTCTGTTGACTTCGGATACAATTCTATCTGATATTGGTGTAACGGATCCGTCATCTTTGGTGCTCACTATAGACAATACGGATACCCGTACAGTTCCGATTGAAGTAGGACAAACGATAGGTCAATTGGTAACAGATATTGATAGTTTCGAAGGGATTTCGGCAGCATTGAATCCACTTTCAGGTGAGATAGAAATTACCCGAGATTATGCCGGTGACCCGGGAATGTATAATGTTCAGGTTTCGACGGGAGCTGTCGGTAATGTAGCTACACAGATTTTTGGTGCTCCGATCGGATCAAGCGTGCAGTCGACAGGCGGTGCAGCTTGTACATTGGTAGCAACAGATACATTCACACCGACACATGGTAGCGGTGCTGCAGCGGGTCCGTTTTTAAGTGATTTGGGTCTTGAATTTAATGACCGCGGTATTGTAATCGGTTTAACAGGTGCCGGCGGCGGCGGTATTACAATCGAAAATACAAATGGTAATATTAAAGCTACCGATCCTGACGGTATAGCAGGACCTCAAGCTGACCAGCCGTTGGTATTTGAAACAGCTGACACATCGCATTCAATGTCTATTGGAGTATTTGATTCGCTTGGTGAAAAACATGTTTTATCACTTGAGTTCTTCAAATCAGGTGTTGATAATCGCTGGGAATGGGAAGCTTCGACTTTAGACGGTGAATCAATTTCAGGCGGTTCTTCCGGGTATGTCCAGTTTAATAATGACGGTTCTTTGGGTAACTTTGCCTATAATGGCGGAGCAAATTCATTGACCATCAATCCCGGAAATGGTGCTGACCTTGTAGAGTTAAATATTGATGCCGGATCAGTAAACGGATTTGACGGTTTGACCGGATTTTCATCTACTCATACTGCATCAATTATCGGGCAGGATGGATACGGTCTTGGTATTTTAGAAAAAATCGATATTGACCAGGTTGGTAATATCTCCGGATTTTTCTCCAATGGTGTTACCAGAGTTTTAGCACAGATCGCTCTTGCTGATTTTTCTAACCAAGCTGGTTTGAACAAAGCCGGTTTGTCGATGTATCAGACTTCTGCTAACTCCGGTGAAGCGGTTGAAGGTGTAGCGGGTGCAACTGTATCCGGTAAGATCTCATCCGGTGCATTGGAAGCATCATCTGTAGATATCGCACAAGAATTTACAAATATGATTACTGCTCAGCGTGGTTTCCAGGCTAACTCCCGGATTATCACGACATCTGACAGTATGCTTGATGAACTAGTAAATATTAAAAGGTAGTTAGATAAATGATTACGGTTACAAGACTAAATGATTCCAAGCTGGTGATAAATTCTGATTTAATAGAATTTGTCGAGGCGATTCCGGATACGATTATCTCTCTGACAACAGGGAAGAAGATCATGGTCAAGGAATCACCGGAAGAAGTAATTGAGCTTGTAGCTTCGTTTAGAAATAAAGCTGGTATCCGGGTGAATAATCCGGATACCAAAGCCGTATCCGAAGGGAGTTGAATATGGCTGATGAAGATAAAACAGTAGTACAGGGTGGAAGTCCTGAAGGTTCCGAAGAAGCAGCTCCGAAAAAAGGAATGAACAAACTCGTTCTCTTTGGCGGGATTGGTGTAGGTGCTGTGGTAATTGGAATAGTGTTGGCATTGTTTGTCATTAAACCGATGATGTCTTCAACTGAGGCAGAAGATGAATCGACTGAACAGGTCCAGCAGGAAACAAAAAAGGATGAACCGAAGAAGAAAAAATCTGGTGAAAAGCTGGTTGATGAAAAAGGTAATGAAGTCGAATCGCTATTGTATGCGATCAATGATATCGTTATCAATCCTTCGGGTACCGGCGGTTCCAGATTTTTATCGGTATCATTCGGTTTTGAGGTTGAATCAAAGGAATTGCATGAAGAGTTCAGTCACAAAGAAGTGGTTGTACGTGATGCATTGATAACGATTATGTCTTCCAAGACGGTAGCG
This sequence comes from Calditrichota bacterium, assembly GCA_008501655.1. Classification (GTDB taxonomy): domain Bacteria; phylum Zixibacteria; class MSB-5A5; order GN15; family FEB-12; genus QQUK01. Next base: position 3,507 of record QQUK01000113.1, on the reverse strand, counting down.
GAATTGACCGATGCCAGACAGAAAGAAGTGATGCGTTATCAGATTAAAAAGAGATTGTCGAAACTATTGCATACTGAAGATTTAGCCGGTGTGTATTATACAGATTTTGTGTTACAATAAAGGATAAGACTTGTGGCAAAGATTCTTTCACAGGACGAGATAGATGCTCTATTGACAACCGTAACAAGCGGTGATTCGAAGACTGATGACGATAGCTTTGAGGATGACAAGTTACGCTCGATAATAGCGTATGACTTTAAACATCCAAACAGAGTCTCCAAAGATCAGATTCGGACGCTTGAAAATATGCATGACAACTTTGCCGGGCATTATGCTTCGACATTGTCAGCAATCATGCGTACAATCGTCGATGTAGACCTGGTCTCGGTTGATCAGATTACTTATTCTGAGTTTATCATGTCATTGGTGACACCTTCCTGTACGTATACATTTTCAGCCAATCCGCTTGATGCTGTCAATCTGGTTGATTTTAACCCGACCTTGACGTTTGCATTTATTGACCGGATGTTTGGCGGTAACGGAAAGATACTTGAGACAGAACGGGAGCTTACCGGTATTGAACGTTCGGTAATGACCCGGCTGTCTTCAAAGCTGTACCGTGATCTTGAGCGTTCCTGGGAGAATATCGTCAATATTGATATTGACCAGAAATCGTTTGAAACAAATCCACAGTTTATTCAGATTGTTCCACCGGGTGAAACAGTTGTAGTCGTTTCCTTCCAGATCAAACTATTCCAATCTACGGGACTTTTGACAATATGCTACCCGTATGTTGCACTCGAGCCGATTATTACAAAACTTTCGGCACAGAACTGGATAGACGCTACTAAAAAGAAGAATCTTGATTCTGACCGTGAAATCAATTTATACAATGTGAAAAAAGTTGATGCACATCTCTCGGCTATTTTGATGAATACAAAAATCAAAGTACGGGATTTTCTGAATCTGCAGGTGGATGATATTATTCCTTCAGAGATAAAAAGCTCTGATGAAATAGAAGTTTATGTAAATAAGAAGAAAAAATATACCGGCCGTCCGGGACTTTCAGGAAAGAAAAAAGCTGTGCAGATAGTTGATTATTTCCAGGATGAAGACCGCGAGTTTGGTAAAAAATTGGAAGTTATGAAAGAAGAGAAAGATATGGAGGTCGAACACTCATGACTGACGAAAAAGATATGAACATTCCTGAAAATCAGGGTGAAGGTTCAGCAGATGAGATGCTTGATCAGGCATCTGGTGATGCTGTTTCTACCGGTTCTGAGGATGGTTCTGAACAGTCAGCCGAAGTACCTGACGGTGATGCTGAATCGTTTGATAAAATTGTAAACGAAGATGATGTCCCTGAAGATGATGCTGAAGCAGCAATGCTTGCTATGTTAAATGATCTTCCTGAAGATGCGGAAAAATCTGATCTCTCAGAGATAGATTTTCCGAGTGATGATCCGCAGTCGGTATCAAATGTTGAGTTTCAGCATTTATCTGAACCGGCGGGTAATCCGGAAGTGAAAAATATTGATATGCTGATGGATGTTAATCTGCCGATAGCGATTGAGCTGGGCAGAACTAAAATGTCTATTTCCGATATTCTCGCACTTGGTCCGGGTTCAGTTGTTGAGCTGAATAAGCTTGCCGGTGAGCCGGTTGAACTTCTGGTGAACCAGAGAGTCGTTGCCAAGGGAGAGGTCGTTGTTATCGATGAAAATTTTGGTGTCCGTATTACTCAGCTTTTGACACCGGAAGAAAGATTGAAGGCTTTAGGTGAAGAACATTAAATTAAAAAAACGTTCTCAATTTCTAACGATGTTAATCATTGCGGCAGCTCTGGTTGGTGTCTTAGTCCTCAATACGAACTTTGTAACGGCAGAAGAAGCGCTTACAGCAAAAAAAGCGGTAACGGAAAAAGCTCAGACCGAAGAGAAGTACGGCGGGTTTGCTTCGGATGCGTTGCCGTCTTTGCTGAAAGTCGGTTTTGCTTTACTTGTCGTGGTTATTGCAATTTATGCCGGTATCTATCTTCTGAAAAAGATGATGGGGAAGAAGTATTCCGGTAATAAAAAGAATAATATTCTTGAAGTATTGGAGACGACATATATCGGACCGAAAAAAACAATCTCGTTGATAAAAGTTGCAGATAAATCGGTGCTTGTAGCTTCGACTGAATCGCAGATTTCGATGCTTACCGAAATGGATTCGGAAGCGACCAAAGAAATTCTGTCGCAGATAACAGTTGAAAAAGAGCAGCCGGATCAGTTTGCAGCGATGTTTCAGAGTGCGTTTGGCAAAATAAAGGAATTATCACCGCTTGCAAAACGTGATGTTTTAGAAAACGTTCAGTCACAGACGAAGTAACTGAATATATTTAATAGCGGCAAATTGGATATTGCCGGCGACATGGATGTCGTGAAGAAAGATATAGGATATGAAAAAACTTTTTTATAGCGCAATTGGTGCATGTAGTTTCATTGTTCTGTCAGCAATGACAGCAGCAGCACAAACAATCCCAAAAGTTTCTATCGAAGTTGGAGAAGCGGCTGATTCGGGTGAGCTTTCAACAACATTGCAGATTGTCATTCTGATGACGGTGCTTGCATTGGCGCCTTCAATTCTGATTATGGTGACATCGTTTATCCGTTTTACGGTTGTTCTTTCGTTTTTACGTCAGGCTATGGGAATTCAGCAGATGCCTCCGGGACAGTTATTGATAGCACTTGCGTTGATATTGACATTTTTTGTCATGTCTCCTGTAATTGATAAATCATACACCGAGGGAATCAAACCGTATCTCGATGAACAGATTGATAAAGATGTTGCATTTGACAAAGCGGTTGGTCCGTTTCGTGAGTTTATGCTGTCGCAGACCCGTGAAAAAGATTTGGCTCTTTTTGTAAATATAGCAAATCTTGACCAGCCTGAAGATGCTGAAGATATTCCGCTGCATGTTCTCGTCCCCGGGTATGTTATCTCAGAGTTGCGGACAGCGTTTCAGATTGCGTTTGTTTTATTCATTCCGTTTTTAGTGATAGATATGGTTGTTGCATCGGTGCTGATGTCGATGGGTATGATGATGCTTCCGCCGATTATTGTCTCGTTGCCGTTTAAGATATTGTTGTTCGTATTGGTAGATGGTTGGTATCTACTGATTAAATCGCTGGTTGAATCGTTTCATATGTAAATTAAGGAGCACACTTCGACAAGCTCAGTGTGACGGATTATAGACTGTCAGGCGGGACGCCTGACAGCACAAAAGATGAGATTGCCACGTCTGCTTTCAGTAGATTCGCAATGACAGAAATTGGCGCACACTTCGACAAGCTCAGTGTGACAGATTGTAAGCTCAGTGAAATGGATTGAAAGGAAATAGATTATGACACCACAAATGGTTATTTCGATAGGTCGTGAAGCATTGATGATGACATTGATGATTTCATCGCCGCTTTTGTTGTTTGCTTTGGTCGTCGGGGTGACGATTTCGATTTTTCAGGCGAT
>QQUK01000111.1 GCA_008501655.1 Calditrichota bacterium | reverse complement strand
ATTGCACCATCGGAAAGTTCAAACATTTCTTTGGCGATTTCCTGAATTGTTGCTTCAGCAAATTCAGGTTCATTTTGTTTTATAAAAAAGCAGTTTTCGGCAAAACGGGCACAATCAAAGAAAAATTGAATATGATGCCGTTTACAAATCTCAGATACTGCACGGATATTCTGTATAGAAACAGGCAGTCCGCCGATTGAGTTGTTTGTAATAGTCATAATAACCATCGCAATATCATTCCGCTCCCTAGAGAGTATAAACTCTTCCATAGCCATGACATCCATATTCCCTTTAAACGGAAAGTCGGAATCATCTTTTGATTGTTTGCAGGGGAAATCAAGAGGAAGTCCGCCTTTATGCAGAGTATTCCCTTTAGTTGTATCAAAATGAGTGTTATTTAAAACATATTGACCCGGTTTTACCATTGTGGTAAAAAGCAGGTTTTCAGCAGAACGTCCCTGATGTGTCGGTATGACAAATTCATGGCGAAAAATATCTTTGACAGCTTTTTCAAACCGTTTAAATGATTTAGCGCCGGCATACGATTCATCCCCCATCATTATCGCTGCCCATTGTTTATTGGAAAGTGCACCGGTGCCAGAGTCAGTTAATAAATCGATATAGACATCTTCTGCATCTATTTTGAAGATATTGTAATTTGCTGCTTTTAATTTTTTAACGCGCTCTTCTCTATTGAGCGGTTTAATCGGTTCGACTGATTTTATTCGAAATGGCTCAGCTGGATGCCGTTTAATTTTCATCATTAATCTCCTTGTTTAATATTATCGAGTTGCACGAACAATACAAAGAGATCTGTTAGATCACATTTTTCACCTGTCGTCTGTGAAAATCTAATCCTAAATGAATAGTCGGTTCCATACTTTATTATACTATTTTTTAATTTGTTTTCAACATAAAATCACAAACAATTTTGCCCGTGATAATCTTCTGTACATTCTTAACAAACGGAACTTCATAATGTTTCAATAACGGGTAATCTTCAATGTCCTCAATCAGCCTAATCTGCTTAAGAACTTCAACAACAACAGGTTCCATCGCCCTGTTCGCCCCATCATGAACTTTGACTGCAATACCTATTTTTTCATTCACAAAGCTGACTGCTTCTATTGCCTCTGCTCCGACTTTACAAATACAGTTATCCGGGAACGATTGTGCCAGAGCATAATCAAACCTTTTTTCTCCTGATACCATTTTGGGGTATTCCAATATAGCTTCCCTAATTCGTTTCACAGCCTTGATTTCTTTTTCATCTTGACCTATTCCTTGTGTAAACTTTACAAACCCATGGGCAAGATTTTTAAGTGGAAGCGGGAAATTTGGAGCTGAACAGCCATCGGTCCCGTAAAAAGTCTCCGGAAGAGGATATTCACAATAAGCTGAAACAGCCTCTCTCACCAGTGTTTGTGATTTATTTTCAGGGTTAAGATAATCGGAAACATCATCTCCAAGAAACTTAGCTAAAGCTAAAAATCCGGAATGTTTCCCGGAACAGTTATGACGAAGGAAATCTTTGTCTTCATTGTCTTGAGGGTATTCTCCGGAGAAAGCCATATACATCGGCTTATGGCAGCCGCATTGAAGTAAATCGGCTGTATTCCCGGCAGCTTCAAGATTCGAAAGTACAACATCACGATGTTCATTGGTACCGTTATGTGAACCGGCCATTATCGCAAGTTGTTTATTGGAAAAATTATACTGTTCAGCAGCACCGGTTGTTAACAATGGAAGAAGTTGAAAAGCTTTAATAGATGACCGCGTCATAAATATCGCATTTGGGTCACCGTAATAATGGGTTAATTCCCCTACGGCATTTACAACTGCAATCGAAACATCATGAACCGCTTCAACCTGCTCTCCCCTGTAGACGGTAACTGCTGCCATCCGGTTTACTTACCTCGGCATCATTGCCTGAGCAAGCATCATAGCAATACCGTCGATTTTGTTCGACATGACCAGTTTCCATTCACCGTCAACTTTGATAACGGATTGGACATTCATTTCGTCGACCATTCTACCGCCGATATCCATATGTGTTTTCTGGACGATATGAATCATTGTATCGGAGTCCTGAACACCGCCTAAAGATTCGTTGGTCATATTGGCGAAAGTAGTCTTGATATCTGGTGAAACTTCAGTCACCATATTCATAATATCATTAAAAAACTCTTCAGGATTTTTAGACTGCAGTTCCTGAGAATTGTAATTTTTACCGAACAGATTAACCGAATCACCGTCGGAAGCCATAATCATACGTTCGATTCCGGGCATAATCTGAGCTCTGAATCTTTCCAGTCCCTGCGGGTGTACCATTGCGGCATATCCAGCCCAATCAGACTGAGCAAGCATCGCCTGACCATCATCAGCAAGAGAAATTTGACTGTCATAGCTTTCTGTGCCGGTCTGGGTAGAACATCCAATAACCAGTAGAGCTACAGCAAGAGTAAAAATTGTCTTAGTAAGTTTAAACATCATATACCTTTCTCGGTTTTTTTAATTTTATCCGCAGAATGTAAGGGTATTTCAATCAATCCGCAAATAATAAATTGGTAAGTTTATAGAGGGGATTTTTGGCTTTGAAAAAGTTCAGAGGCAAAAATAGCCTCTGAACTCCGAGATTTTTATAACCAGTCTTCTCTGATTGGGTGGAAAACATCGACAATATAGCATTCGGTAATAGATTTTGCCGAATGCGGAACATTTGGAGGAATAACAAATGATTCCCCTGCTTTCATAACATGTTTTTTACCTGCGACGGTAAACTCAAACTCCCCTTCAATAAGGTTCATAACCTGTTCATGGGGATGCTGATGTTCCGGCAGAGGTGAATTTGCTTCAACTTTAACATGGGCAATAGTCATTTTCTCAGCATGGATAATTTTGGCAGTATACCCCTCAAAAAGTTTTTTCTCAGTCATATTATTTAAATCAACAAACGGCATCTTGTTTCCTCTTTCTTATCGACCCATCATCTGCTGGAACTGCATACCAAAATTCTCAAACTCAGCAGACAAAAGCATTTTCCAGCTGTCCCCGGATTTTTTCAGGGATGCTATTTCCATTTTCGTTATTGTAGTACCCATCATAGTTGCTGTTGATCTTGTTACTACATGTACAAGGGTATCTCCCTCTTTGACATTACCTAAAATCTCATACTCGGTTGAACTCATCGCTTCTGTAAACATCGGGACAAGCTGACTGATCCCTTTAAAAGTATTATCAAAAAAATCTTTTGCCGAGGGTTCCACTAGCTTCCCGTCTACTTTATTAAGTCCAAACATCTCAAGATATGTATCCGAACCGGGTGTTGTATCCTGACCGGCAAGGTATACCATAACTTCCCACATAGAGTTTTTGAATTCATTCAAAGCTTCAGGGTGAACGTATTCAGAAAAACCGGACCAATTCCCCTGCTTAAACTCTTCCATCGATGCATTCAGAACAGAATAAACCTCTTCCGTATTTTTCATCTCTTCGGATTTGACCGTGACAGCATAAATAGTGGAGACCGTAAGTATTAATGATAGGATTCTGATTATCGGTTTCATTGTAACTCCTGAAGTTATAAGTTTGCTAGAAAGAATTTCTTGTAAATTCATTTTTATAAAACTACCGATTATACAAAACAGAATCAATAAAAATGATAGAATCTTTAGCTGATTTAATGAGATTTAAGGCGATGAAGTACCAAAAGCGGAAAACTAAAAGTTATCCCGCTTATTCTATAAGGATATTATTGTCTGTTTGTTTTATATAATGTCGCTGCAATTGCACCAAGAATCATACATTCAATCGGATACCAGAAGAAATAACAGAGCATAATTGTACCGGTAAGTTTGTACACTGAATAATTGATCATTGCAGGTCCGATACCGAATACAATACCAACGATTAAGCCAAATCTAATTCCCTCAACAACACCTTTCCCCTCATACCCTCTGACGAATATATAGGTAAAGCCGAATGCAATAAGAATCTGACCGATTAACATCGCCGGAAAATATTTTAACGAAATTTCCTGAGGGCGTAACAATTCCTCAATTCCCATATAATACTTCTGCATAAACAGCGCATGGAAAAGATAATCAAGGATGAACATGACAACAAAAACGACAAGCCCGGTGATAAAACATTTTTTGGTGTTCATAACAAAACTCCATTATTTTCAATTTATCACTTGTCTGAGAATTTAGTTTTTAGAATCTGACTTAAGGTAAGTTAATCCGGACTAACCTGCAAGTAAAATTATAGGGAAATTCAGCAAATGTCGATAATAATACAAGAGAACTGTTTCTATATTGGAAATTTTATACTTATGAGTTATTTAGAGATACATAATAATGAGAATAAAAATGGCTATGATGACTTAGTCTCGTTGATAGCAATGCTTGCTATGTTTCAGTTTGTCGTATTTATCCTGTTTCAAATCATAGTAGCTATAATCGGGAGTGTGGTTCTTCTCTTTATGGAGTACAACGGCTACACAAAAGAAACAATCGGAATTACAAGCAATTATCTTTTAGCCGTTTTAGAGATTATACTTATTACGATATTAGTATTTCAAGCACGGAATAGATATAATACAATCAAACAGGAAAATTCAGAAGAAAACAGCAATCCTTATGAAGAGTATGAAAAAGCTCCTCCCCCGCCTATTGTTGAATCTACAATTATTAAATATGCTGATGTCGGAGCAATTTTAGGTATTTGCTGGGGATTATTCTTAGGTATAAAACTTCCCGCTATACCGATTATGTTAATAATAGTAAACTCTTTTACTTTTATCTTTGTTCTTATATTTATAATCACCCGATTATGTATAACCAAAAGAGTAAAACCAAGTGCTTTGATAAACTTTCTGTTAACTACAATATCCTTGTATTTTCTGATTCGAAATTTCACATAAAAAAGGCAGATTATAAAAATCTGCCTTTCAGTAGTAAATTTACTTTACACGCCTAACTTCTTAAGCGTATCAGGGATATCTAAAAATGTTTTACAAGGATGAGCACCGGCGTTGGCAAGCATATTCAGTTTATCCTGGGCTGTACCCATCTTCCCTTCGACAATTGCACCGGCATGTCCCATCCGTTTTCCTGGAGGAGCGTACAAACCGCCGATCATAGCCAGAACATGCGTTTTCATTTTCGGGATGACTTCACAGGCAAGTTCTTCGTAGACCCCGCCGATTTCACCGCACATCACGACCGCTTTGGTTTTTTCATCCTCTTCAAACTTCATCAGGATTTCAGCAAAAGTCGAACCTAAAACAGGGTCTCCACCAAGTCCTATACAGCTGGTTTCACCGTATCCGGTACGGGTCAACGTATCGGCTACATAGTAAGTAATCGATCCAGAGCGGGAGACCGTGCCGACTCTTCCCGGCTGGAATGCGATATCCGGCATAATGCCAAGATTTGCTTCACCCGGTGTAATCAATCCAGCTGTGTTTCCGCCGATAACCGTTGTTCCATATTTCACCGCTTCTTCACGGACGTAGAGCATATCATGAATCGGAATATGTTCCGGAATAACGACAACAAATTTTATACCGGCTCGGATAGCTTCAATCGCGGCTTCTTTGACAAATTTTGCCGGAAGGAATATCACAGAGACATCAGCACCGGTCGCCTGAACACATTCATACACCGTATCAAAAACAGGACGTTCCGCGACAACCTGACCACCTTTGCCGGGAGTCACGCCGCCAACGATGTTGGTACCATAAGCAAGCATTCGTTCAGTATGGAATTTTCCGGCACCGCCGGTTATTCCCTGTACCATGACTTTGGAGTTTTTATCACAGAGTATAGCCATTATGCACCTGCCTCTTCTGCCAACTCAACGGCGCGTTTTGCAATTTCTTCGATCGGGGTTTCAATTCCATGAAATTCAATATGTTCAAACATTGCCGGATTCTCTTTTTTAGCTTCTTCAAAAATCCGAACGCCTTCCTGCCACATATTTCCGGTCATACGGAAAACCATCGGCTTGGAAAGACCATGTTCATTTAAAAATATCAGAACTCCTTTGGCAAAATCATCACAACGGGAGATACCGCCGAAACGGGCACCAAAAATAGCTTTGACATTTGGATTTTCATCCAACAAAACCAGCATCTTTGCGATACGTTCCGGGGAAGGTCCGCCACCTGAGTCCATAAAGTTTGCTGGTTTTCCCCCAAAATGATGAACGAAATCATTTCCCATAATTCCGAATCCGGCACCGCCGGGGAACATGCCGATGTTTCCATCTAAATCAAGATACGGAATACCCCATTCAGTTGCCTGTTTTTCACGGGGAGTCATCTCACCTTCTTCATGCCGATGTTCAACATTAAGATCAGCCAAATCAGGATGACGGAACGTTGCATCATCATCAAGCGATACCCGAGCATCGGCAGCAATCAACTGACCATCTGCAGTCAAAACCAGTGGATTGATTTCAGCCAGTTTGGCATCATACTTTTTAAACATCGTGAGTAGTCGGACAATAATCGCAGCACCTTCTTTGGCAAGCTCCTGGGGAATGCCCATCTGCTTTGCTAACAAAAGAGCATCAAAAGTATATAAATCTTCATTGATAGACACTTCTTTTTTGACGATTTTGTCAGGATTTTTTTCAGCAGTTTCTTCAATATCAACCCCGCCGTCACCGGATGCAATAATGACAAGTTTGTATTTTGCCCGGTCGATTGTTACACCAAGGTAATATTCCTGCTTAATAGCAACTTTTGGCTCGATAAGAATTTTTTCAACCGGATATCCTTTGATTTCCAGCTTTAGCAGTTCTTCAGCCACTGTTCTTGCTTCATTAGCACCTTCGGCAAATTTAATTCCGCCCGCTTTCCCCCGTCCGCCGGTCAATACCTGAGACTTGAGAACGACCGGAATATTCATCTCCGATACTGCTTTGTAGACCTCATCCGGTGTGGATGCAACCCGTGCCTCCATTACCGGTATCTTAAATTTTTTGAAGAGTTCTTTCCCTTCAAATTCATACAATCTCATATGTTATCCTTTAAAAACCACAGTTTTACAGCTCTTATTACTAAAATGACAATCTATATATTTAAAGTTTAAAGTCAACAGGAATCGGACTTTGTTATCTTCTTTTGATTCAACAGGATAACTTTTCTCAAATAAGTTTCTGCCATTTCTGTTTTTAAACTTTACAAGATATTCAATAAAGGCATATAATTTAAAGTAAATAGGGAGTTTATATGATCAAAAAGTTAACGCTGGTTCTCTTCAATCTTCTCTTAGTATCAATGGTATTTGCAAATCCATATGAAAATACCTTTCGGAAAGTTGTACCCGGTTCCCAAAACTTTTCAGACATTGATCCCTTGTTCGACTCACAAAAAGATTTGAGAGGCTTTCTCTATACCGATTCGGTGCATAATCGCCTCATATTGCATGATATCGTAACTGATTCCATGTTTTATTTTACTCTGACTTTTTCACCTCGAAAAACGGTTATGATACAGGATTATTTTTATGACACCTTGGACTTTTATACTGTAGGATTGAGTGGAAGTACTTCTCAATATCTTTCTCACATTAAGATGTTTGAGAAAAATATTGTCTGGGATATGACAAAAGATAATTTACCATTTCACTATGTTGTGGATTCATTTATTATCGAAATTGCTAATACTTTTCTCAATATAAGACATATTAACAATAACCTGATAATTGAATCAAAAACAAAAGTAAGATCTTTGTTTACCGGTGTTGGAACAGTAGAGACGGTTTATCCGACATCACTTTGGATTGATAAAGAGTGGCTTACTCCTATCGCTCAGGTTCAAGCTGATCGTATGGAGATAATCAATCTATATGGATCTGAAGAAGATGAAATTCTGACATTAGCACATACCGATTATGAATGGGACAGCTCCACACCTGACAGTCAAATTATTGAGACTGTTTTTAGTTCTGTTTTGAATATAACAGATATCGACGGTCTGAATCTTTATGAATATGCCACTAACGCTTTTGATATAATCGATATTTTTGCTGGTAACTTCCAGCCTTCAACAACGGAATCAGAATTCCTCTACTATGGAAGAAGATGTCCCGATTCAAGTTGCACACTGTACATTCCCCATCTGGTCTGTTACAGTTATGAAAACAATGGCCTTGTGAAACATTGGCAATCAAATTCTCTTGGATATATCGATATGCATTATATATATTCGGAAAAAGATCAGTTTGCGATTACTCGAAATAATGAAACCGTCCTTTTACTTAACTACTTAAATGGAGAGGTATTAGATTCTGTGGATCTTGCTCCATTTGACCATATCTCCTTTTATGAATCTCTTGGAACTCCAAAAATATTAAATATTATTGCCAAATCTTATGACTCTATCCGTACCTATAGTCTGGATATAGCAACAAGCGTAGAAGAATCTACAGTAAAACCTGATATTCCCTCTACATTTACTCTCTTTCAAAACCATCCCAACCCGTTTAACGGAGAAACAAGACTTGAATTCGCCAATGAACAGATACAACATCTCACTTTAAAAATATACAACATTCTTGGTCAGGAGATAAAATCAATCGCAGACCGTCAGTTCAGTACCGGACAATTTGTGTTTTATTGGGATGGTAAAAATGAAGAAGGTCTCCCCCAGTCGACCGGAGTTTATTTCGCCCGTTTAGAGTCGTATCAGGAGACGCATATGATTAAACTTATTTATTTAAAATAGAATCTTCAAACATTTCGTAACTGACGATTATCCGACCATTTTCAAACGTAATCTTTTTCTTGGGGCTGTTAGGCGCACTTAGTTTAACACAGGACGGAATGACCCCTTTTGCCGTTGGAAATTTATTCTCAACAAGTTTTTCCGGCAGTTCTCCAAAATTCATGACCGTTTGAGATAAATATAATTCGGTACCGTTTCGCCCTGAAATTGAGTTATCGGAACAATCTTCCCATAAAAAGAAAAT
>QQUK01000266.1 GCA_008501655.1 Calditrichota bacterium | reverse complement strand
ACTGAAGATGGTATCGATAACGGTACTCCCTACACGTTGACAATTGCTGACCTGGTAAGACTCACAGCATTTATGCTTGCCGGTGACCCTCCTCCACCATGTTTAGCTGAAGCTGATATAGATGGTTCCGGTCAGATTGATATATCTGATGTTGTGCATCTTGTTGATTTTATGTTCCGAGGCGGACCTTTACCGGCGTTATGTCCATAGATTCCAAGATTGAGATATAAATAGAAGGTGATGTTTATAACAAACATCACCTTTTCTATTCATAGAATATTTGAGAAAAGTTACTCTTCAGATAACGTACATCCATCATAAAAAGTATTAAACTGCTGAATGTCAGCATTAAATAACGAATCGGCAACCATTGGGTCATTCTGCATTATCGTAAATACTTCAGCAATAGAATCAGCTTTTATAATAAGCATTCCCAAATCACCATATCGTGCACCAATAATCAGCTTACCTTCGGTTCTTAATTTTTTCATATTTGCAACATGTTCCTGAAAACCGGTTTGCAGATATGCTTCTTTTGTAGTATCCCAGTATTTGCCAAGTGATAATTCAACACTAAACAGTTTACTCTTTGCGATTGGAGGAGTGGTCTTTTTAGTCTCACCATGTATCATTAATGGCAAGGAAATCAGTGTGATACAGAAATATAAAAATTTCATTTTTCCCTTCGTTTCTTTATTGAATATCAATTTCTATATCTTACTCTTCATCGGTACATTGTGGTCGGTCAAGATTAAAGAATTCACCATGGAACGATAGGGTAAATGTAATATAGTCATACATAGGAGGATTGAAATTGGTTCTGTTACTTAAGATTCCACTTGCAAATCCTTCAACATAATTACCAGTATCGAATGTTGTTATGGTTACGATTGGCAGTGCTTGTGAAAGATCACTATAAGCCCATGTTATCTCATCTAATCCTGTAAAAGAAACATTTTCAGACGGATATGAACCAGGTTCATATGAATTATATACAGCCAGACCAACTATTGGTAAGAAGCTTTCTTCGACTTCCTTCATTATAATACTAAGGGCTCCTAAATCATTCGCCGGCGCCCATTTCCCTGAAGCTGAGTATGCGTATCCTGAACCAGCACCTTCAAACGTCCAATAACAGCGGCAATCTGAAATATCAATCTCTGCATACCCGACTTTAGTACCGTTTATGGTTGCTTTTATTGTTATCTGACCTTCCTGTGTTGATGGTGCAGTATAAGTTATTGTTGTTCCTGAACCGGAAAAAGAACCGATATTTTCCGGAATAGTTTCCCAGCGTATGGAATCGACAGTACCGCCTTCAAATGTTGCTTCAAAAGTTTTAGAACTATCGGGTTTAACACAGACCCCACTTGGTGTGATTGAGACAAATCCCTCCTGAAATCTAATTTCAGCTTCATCTTCAATTGGATTCGGGTCGTTTGCTCTCAATCCGGTTGTGGCTAATGATTTTGCTTTGAGTAGAAGCGGTGGATTCCACGCACTTCCGGGCGTTGTAACGACTGCTGTCGATGTTGTCGAACTGAGTGAACCTCCGTTTTCAAGAGTAAATTCGACATCGCTGTTTTCTGCATTTTCAACGCGAACAGTAAAATTCAACGTTTCGTTTGTGTCGGCTTCAGCCTGAAACGGGTCAATATAAACTTCTATTCCTTTAGTTTCTATAATTGCATCCGCCCTGGTTTCATCAGCACCAAATGAATCGTTAGTTTGGATTCGCATTGTTGCGGTACCGATTTCGACTGGTTCATATGTTTTAGCTGATTCATCAATATCTAACTGACCGGTGATAGCAGAGACATCAGAGTAAGCTTGGTCAGCACAGTTAATATTGCTCCATGTATTAGCACAAATCTCTATAAATTCAGCACCACCGGCAAGGTCATTGAATGTATTGGCTGCTTGAGCACTTTTAACAGCATCTCCTACTGTTTGATTAAATTCATTTGCTGCTGCAAGGGCATCATCGGAAAGTCCGGCCATTTCGTCAGAAGCTCCTTTAGCACTGAGAGCTTGGAGGACTGTTTCAAAAATCAGTTTATCAAGTTTCCAGCCCGTGCTTTTTGCTGAAACATTAAACTCGGTCCAATTTCCATTTTCGGTGAAATCTTCATTAAACTCAGTAGTCGACACATTAAAATTTGTTGCTTCATCGATAAACTCACCGGGATAAAGATTGAGTTGACCTTCAGAAGTTTTTGCATCAATAAACATCGCAGCTCCGATTGCGGTTGTTGCTACTTTTGCACCCGGAATAAGTCCGACTAATGCAAGTGTCGCTGAGGCTACATCTGCTTTTACCTTGTTTGCAGCTGAACGAGCTGCTACTGTGAGTTCGGAATGTTTCTGCATCGCAACCGCCAGATTCCCGCATGTTGTGATACCGAGGTCTGGTGCAGGGATACATGCTAGCGTTGATTTATCTGTTGCTCGAATTTTACTCACTGTTTGCTGATCAGAAAGAATAAAAGGCGGAGCTGTTTCAATTGTATCAAGTCCGGCGACAAAGTCTTCTAAATAATCTCGAAAATCACTTAATGCCAACAACCGGTCGACCAATTCGAAGTCTGTTGATTCACCGACAAGTAAGGGAGCAGTACCATCTAAAATTGCAGCCAGCGAATTTGGATTATCGGGTGAATCTAATGCATCGTATGCAAAGATATAAGGAAGTTGTCTGACAGGGATATTTGCCGAATTTGAATAGTCAAGAGAATCGCGGGTATAACCGTTTATTCTGAGTTGATTTGTCAAAACCTGCTGCAATAAGGAAACCACTTGAGCGAATTCACCAGGAGCAGCCGGAAGGGAATCAAGAGTTAAAAGTAATGGTTCTGAAACAAAAGAACTATCGTCGGTGATTAATATTTGTACCGTTCCACCGTGTATCGGGTCGGAAGGGTTCAATGGTGTTATCAGATATATTCCGCTATCTGTTTCGATCACATAAGTATACCCGGTATCGTTTGCCTTGGTTGTAGGAAGCACCATTGCATACATCGCATCATTGTGAGCCGGTAGCCCGTTTAATTCTATTAACTGCATAGCAGCAGGCGTTGTAATTGCTGTGGTAACGGTGATTGTGTCAATTCCCCCAACTGATTGAACACCTGAATCGACAGCATTGTCGTCTGAACAGGTCAAAAAAGTCACAAATGATAATATGATTAACGTAATGATTCTGATAGTAAATTTCATGATTTCTCCTGATTGGATTATATAAAACTTAATATATAAAATGGAGTAAAATTGTCAAGGATAACCCGGGAAGAGTTTTAAGGCAATAAAATATCTTGAATTAAAGACTAAAGTACCCTATATTTAACACTTAAAACAAAGTGGGAAATTAACCAGGAGAAATAATGGCATTAGAACCAGGTAGACTGCTTGGACCTTATGAAATTTTAGAACAAGCCGGTGCCGGCGGTATGGGTGAAGTTTACAAAGCAAGAGATTCACGGCTTGACCGGATCGTCGCTATAAAAGTATTGCCGGCTACATTTGCTTTAAACGATGATATTAAGCAACGTTTTGAACGTGAAGCTAAAACAATCTCATCATTGAACCATCCGAATATCTGTACGCTGTATGATGTAGGTACGCAGGATGGTTTACAATATCTTGTGATGGAATTCATCGAAGGGGAAACCCTCGCTGATAAAATCAAGCGTGGTCCGATCCCTATGAAAGAATTCCTTGAAATCTCAATACAGGTAGCAGATGCCCTGGATAAAGCTCACAGACAGGGGCTTATTCACAGAGATTTAAAACCGGGAAATATTATGCTGACTAAAAGCGGTGCAAAACTTCTTGATTTTGGTCTGGCAAAAATACAGATGGAAAATTCTGCACCCGGGGTACAAAGCATTACCCAAACTACACCATTGACCGGTATCGGAACTTTATTAGGTACGATGCAATATATGGCACCGGAACAGCTGGAAGGTGCCGAAGCTGATACCCGCTCGGATATTTTTGCTTTTGGTGCAACAATGTATGAAATGGCAACCGGAGCAAAAGCATTCGGGGGAGGTTCTCAAGCTTCACTCATTGCCTCAATCTTAAGAGAGGAACCGCGTTCAGTCTCAGAAATATCCCCACAACTTCCTCCGATTTTAGAACAGACGATTTCCCAGTGCATAGCTAAAGACCCCGAACAGCGCTGGCAGTCTGTCGCGGATCTCAAACGTTCCCTCCAATGGATAGCTGATGGCAAAGTCGGTTCACATTCTCATGGTTTGATTCCTCAGAATCGTTCAACCCGTGAAACAATAATCATGATAGGTATGATTTGTTTTATAATCGCAACAGCTGTTTTATCGTATATGTATGTTAATCAGCCAGAAGAAGAAAAAATAGTATCAAGGTTTACCGTCGAGATCGAACAGGGTCTGACTGGAATTAGGTGGCCAAGAATCTCTCCCAATGGGAAACTTATCGCCTTAAAAGCAACTGATTCAACCGGTACCCGTAGAATTTGGGTTCGCTCACTGAATTCACTTGAAGCATATCCGCTTTTTGGAACAGAAAATGCAGACCGTCATTATTGGTCGCCGGATAGTAAATTTCTTACTTATTTTGATGATAATAAATTGATGAAAATTCCTGTTTCAGGAGGACAAAGTGTACTCTTAAGTGAGGGAGTCAACGGTTCTGATTGCAGTTGGGGTTCATCTGATATTATCCTCTTTGATGGTGCCACGGGGGATCCTTTACGGATGGTCTCTGCTAATGGCGGGCAGATAAATACAACTGCTGAAGTTGATACCGCCTCCGGTGAAAATTTTATCGGCTGGCCATGGTTTTTACCAAATGGTGAAAATTTCATTTTTATTGCAAACAGTATTGACTCTACAAACAAAATTGTTTCTACTCTGAAAGTGGGGGCACTTAATTCACCGGAAAGTAAGTCGCTGTATACCTTAAAAAGTGAAGTTCGATTGGAATATTGTTCAAAAGGGTTTATTCTTTTTGTTCAGGATAATAATCTCATGGCTTTACCGTTTGATGATAAAAAACTTGAAGTAACCGGTGAGGCAAAACCGATAGCCCAGCAAATTGCTCTGTTTCAAAATGCAGACTCATACAGTATCTCTGATAATGGTACTTTGCTGTATCATAGCAGCAGTACAAATGCAACAAGTCAGTTTGAGTGGGTAGATAGGACTGGAAAAGAGATTAGCAAAATCGGAGCTGTTGGTAATTATTATGATGGTGATCTTTCTCCTGATGAATCAAAAATCGTCTATGCTCTCCAGGAAGATGGAAACAACAGTAATATCTGGGTCTATGACTTAAAACGTAATATTCCAACGAAACTGACATTTGACAAAAATGATGAAACCTGGCCAATCTGGTCGTCCGATGGACAATCTATAGCCTATGCATCAAACAAGAGTGGAACGTATGATGTTTTCCTTAAAAACATTAATGGATTGGAAGAACCGGTTCTTTTGTATAGTAATGATTCTTCAAATGTCGGTCCGGGCTGTTTTAGCAAGGATGGTAAGAAGCTATTGTTTGTAAGCTTAAGAGGAAGCAGAGATATAGGGATTTTGCATATTGATGATAGTAATCGAGTTGATATGTTTGCGAACACCTCTTTTAGTGAGCAAATGCCGCGACTATCGCCGAATGATAAATATGTTGCCTATCTCAGTAACGAATCAGGTCAGATTGAACTCTATGTCCGTCAACTTGAAGCAGGTGGTGGGAAATGGCAACTCTCAAGTAATGGTGCTGTTTTTCCAAGATGGAGTGCTGATGGAAAAGAACTCTTTTATCATAACTTTGACAGGCAAATTGTTTCAATACCTGTTGAAACAGAAGGTACTTTTAAAGCTGGTAATCCTGTTATTTTGTTTAACACTACTTTACAAAGTAGATTAGGGTATCAGATAGGACCTTATGATGTCAGTAACGACGGACAGCGGTTTCTGTTAAACAGTAGTTTATCCGGTACTTCAACGAGAAGAATGATTGTTGTTCTAAATATTACTGAAGAGATATGATAGATTCCTGGTAGTATAATAAGTATTTTGTTACATAAAGCCCTGACTTATCCTAAGTCAGGGCTTTTTTATTATTATCTGAGTTTGTATTTAAAAACATCCATCATTTATTTTTCCAAAACACCAAAATTTAAATTACGAACTCAGATAAAGTGAAAATAGCCAACCAATTACCGAAGAGCTTACTTTTCATATACGGTAATAAAAACCGATTAAGGTAATTATATGCAGATTAGTCAAGAAGGATGAGAAGGTGGTAGGTGATGAATTAGAATATAATACAGCTGGGCTGTACAATGACCTATCGAGGCAGCACCAGGTCGATAAATGTTGATTTATAGAAAAACCGGAAAAACGTTCAGTTAAGGATTATATAGAACTATGATGAAAGTATTTTATTGATTGCATTTTCAAGGTCTTTTTTTCTGAAAGGTTTTTTTAGAGATAGTTTCACCCCTAATTCACAAGCTTTTTTAACTCTGTCTGTTTCAGCAAATCCTGTAACAATTATAGTTTTTTGATGAGGTACAATTTCCTTTAGTGCAATATAAGTATCCAAGCCGTCGAACTCAGGTTCCATAATCATATCAAGTAAAACTAAATCAAATGAATGTTCATTCAATTTTTTGCAAGCCTGATGACCATTTTCAGCAGTATCTACAGAATAGCCAATGTTTTGCAGGAGTAGTTTTGTCATTGTCCGTAAGTCAGAATCATCATCAACTACTAAAATGTTTCCTTTTCTATCTGTTTTGGTCACCTCATCTGTAGTATCAACATATTCAAAATTTTCTTTAGTTATAGGGAAATACAGAGTAAATTTTGTACCTTTTCCCGGTTTTGAGGTAATCTCATATGATCCATTATGATCTTTTAAAACACCATAGACTACTGATAAACCAAGACCACTCCCGCGAGAGGAACTCAGTGATTTATTTGAAAAATATGGTTCAAAAACATGGTTTATATGTTCCTGAGCGATGCCGACTCCAGTGTCTTCTACTATCAATCCAATATATTCGTTACTGGAATCTGCTCTGTTTTTAATAGGAATTTCATCTTTAGTAGCTTTTGTATAATTTATATTTAACAGCCCCCCATCCGGCATAGCATCAATAGCATTTCTAATCAAGTTCATAAATGCTTTTTTGAGATGTGTTTTTGAGGCAAGTATCTTTATATCAGGGTCTACTAATGTTGACGTAAATTTGATACTCTTATTTTTTTCAATCAACTGTTCATACCACGAAGATGATATTATCTCATACATAACATTTCTTACTTCTGTCGGTACCAGTTCACATCGGCCCCTTCTGGCTAAAGTCAGTAAATCCTGAACTACTTCTGCAGCTTCAGATGCAGATTTTATGATTCTATCAGAATGCTCTTTTAATTGTTTGTCCTGTAATTGCTCAGAGATGTATTCTGCATATCCGATAACCGGTGAAAGGAGATTGTTTAAATCATGTGCGACTCCTCCGGCTAATAAACCAACAGTTTCCATTTTTTCAGCTCGAGTAATCTGTGCTTGTAATTCTTTTTTTCTTTTTTCAACAATTTTCTTTTGAGTAATATCATTTATGAGTGCGAATACATGGGTTTGTCCATTTTCAGAATGAAGAACAGAAGTTGTGATCTCGACAGTTCGTTCCTTTGTCTCCTTGTTGGTAATTATCCATTCTTCAGCAGTAAGGTTGTTTCCATCTCTCATTTCGTTCATGCGACTTATCGCTTTTTCACGAATCTGTGGATCCGGATAAATTGTCTGATACCAACCAAGGTTATTAATCTCTTCCATGGTATATCCGGTTATACTTATCATTTTATTGTTCCAGACGGTAAATTTAACATAAGGATACTCGGGTATATTATGACAAACACAGAGTCCTTCGGAAACTTGATTTAGTATTTCAACCTGAAATGCTGAAAAAGTCTGATCATCCTGACAGCCGTCAGGTTTTTTAAATTCGGCAGTATGTATTTTATCTTCTATAGTAACTGACATTTAGAATATACCTTTTAATCTTTGTTAAAGTTAGTCGGCAATATTCTAATTTTTCTTAGTAGATAATTTGTATATATTAAGTGTTGTTTCTTCGTAATATACACAATATCAATTACTTACAATTTCTTTTGTCCTGCTGAATATTCTTTGATATATTCAAGCCCCAGGTTATAAGACTTAGAGTATTAAATTTTATATGTGGAAGGATATATGGAGAAGGGGGGATTTGAACCCCCACGACTAAGTAGTAATACCAACGACTTACGTGTGAAAAAGTACGTCAATTGACGTAGATTTATAAAAAATCCGGATAAAATTCAGAAAAAATCGTTCAGAATGTTCATAAAGTATCGAATTTTATAAAGATTGACAAAATGGGTGAAATAAGGTATCTTTAAATTACAAGTTACTTACAAATCGAGTTATTCAGTAGGGACTATTAAGTTAAAGTATTAATACATATTTGAAAAATCTGGGAGAAGTTATGACTACATTCATAAAAATCAGTTTATTTGTACTTTTATTATTTGCAGCTGCTTTTTCATCAGTACCACAAATGTTGCATTATTCAGGTCGACTTTTGGATTCCGGAGGAGACCCAATCGTTGATGGTACTTATACAGTTATATTTACAATTTATGATGATTCTACCAGCGGTAGTGCAGTTTGGACTGAGTCACAGAATATATTCACTGAAGATGGGTTATTTACTGTCCTATTAGGCTCCGGAGCTCCAATTAGCGATACTGTGTTTTATTCTCCTGAGAGATATTTAGGTATTAAGGTAGGTTCTGATCCGGAGCTTACTCCCCGAACGAGAATTGTATCTTCAGCGTATGCATTAACAGCTGGAAGTATATTAGATCCTGAGTTTCAGGGAGCAATAATAATTAATGCAACAAATGCTACTGAAGTTGGTAATGGAATTGTTTTGTTGGACCTTGAAGCGGATACTGTATTTACTCTAACATATAAAAATGACGTTGGGGGAGTAATAGACTTCTATGATCCGGTTGATACAAAGGATGGGCTTGCTTTAGGAGCACTGAAACTTAAGATT
>QQUK01000262.1 GCA_008501655.1 Calditrichota bacterium | reverse complement strand
TGTTACTACTTTGTCACCTTTTTTCAACTCAGATCATAACTGGTCATGTTCTTTCTGCTTTTTTCGCTGAGGACGTATCAGTAATAGATACATCATTACAAATATTAACGCGAAAAATCCAAGCTGAACTATAGCTGATCCGCCATCCTGGCCGGGACCTGCCATCAAAATCGGTAAATAAAAATTCAAAATAACTCCTTAAATATATCGTCAAATCTGTTCAATTCCTGCACAGCTAAATGCTGTTCTTTTCATAATTATTGAAAAACATATTTTTCAACAATTCCTAATATAGCCGAATTATGCAGCTATGCCAAGATATATTTAACTACTTAACAGGTACAAATGCTTTAGGTTCCGGCGTTTTGTATATAAAATCGCAAGTCCTGCTCTGAGGTTGTATCGTCGTAAGTTGTTAATCGATAACATATAAGAAGAATAATGTATTTTAGGGACTATTATATTGCTCATAATATTGAAAAAAGACAGAACTTTGACAACAATTAGCCGATATAACTATATTATTAGGAACAAAACTGATTTTGTCACGATTATACAGATAAAGGCATTTCTAAATGCCCTTTCTACATTTAACGTCCCCCCCCTGGTTGCGAGCACACAATTAGGGGGATTTTTTTATGTATTTTTACCATCAAGCTAAGTCTCTAAAATATGTACGTGATTACTTGCTCTATACGTATTATTCCGTTATCGGAAAAATAGAAAAGCCGACACCCCCGCGTCGGCTTTTTCTTTGTCTATCTATATGTCTGGTAACTATTTAGATTCGTCGTCACTGCTTTCAGAAGCGTTCTCTGCTGAAGATTCGCTTTTATCTGAATCAGTCATTCTGTTTTTCATCTCAGAAAGCTTTTTAGCAAATCCTGGAATTGAGTCAATAATCGAGTCCCATTTACCTTTATTTGCCGGTAAGAGGGAAACTCCGTGTTTATCCATAATAATAAACGCCGCCGGCTCAATTTTGGCTCCGCCCCCGCCGCCGCCGCCAAATCCGGTTCCAGCTTTCTCATTTTCACCCTGACCGCCTCCGGCACCAAAACCAACCGATATTTTTACAATCGGTATCACCGTTTTTTCTCCTACAGTGATAGGATCACCGACAATTGTCTCAGATTTTGAGATCTCTCTCAATTCTCCAACAACACCTTTTAAAATCTCTACAACATTATTCGCCATCATGGCTCCTTTCTTTCTTTCCTATCGTAAGTTTTATAATATCTCTTAAGGGTAAGGAGAAAATTAGTACGATTGTTCTCCATATTATCTTATACAGCGGAATTGCGACTGAAAGCTGCATTTGCGCATTAAATCTTGTTTCATCCCATACCGGCACATAATGTATCCGTCCTGCAACCGCAGGAACAGCATGATATGCAGCCTGATAAAACCCAAAAACTTTACCGGTTATATCAGGTGAATCAAATCCGGCTTCGATTTTTCCGTTCATCTCTTCAATTATGACTGATTTCATCATAGAAACAGCATATGTCCAAAGGGCAGTCATCATTGATGGGATCAATGCAAACATCTCTCTATATGGGATAACTCGTTTAGCCTTCGTTTTGTCTTTTTGCTTATCTCTGCTCTGTGCTTCTGACTTTTTTTGGTTTTGTTCATCCGGCCGTTTCTGCTTTATTTTTTTAAATGTCCGGTTCCATATCTGAATAAACCCGCTCATTTTTTTAAAATCATACAATACACCGGATCTGCCTAAACCGACAAACAGCGTTTTTTCAGAATCAATCAGCCGGACTTTAAGCCGTATCCGAAGAAGCAGCGGTATGAGTATTAAGATTACAAGTATTGATAACATATAAATCATATCCAAAATATAATTAATCATTGATACTTTGTATATCGGTTTTTAATTGAATTTATCTTTGATTATGATAAAGATAATTTATTATATCTTGATTACGTTAGAGAGATGGCATATTTTTTATATATCTATCAATGAAAAAGAGAATGATATATATGAAATTAAACCAGATTACCCTCCCGGCAATAGATATAGTAAAATCAACAGAGTTTTACAAAACCCTTGGATTCAGACAGATTGTCGATTCAGAGCATTATGCCCGCTTTCAAACACCATTCGGAGATACAACTTTGTCATTACATCAGGTCGACTCGTTTACACCAAATGAATGGATGGTCATCTATCTGGAAACAAATGAGCTCGATTCTGTATATACAGAATTGTCAAACAAATTGACATTTGATACACCACCGACTGATATGCCTTGGCTTTGGCGAGAAGCCCGGCTTACGGACCCGACCGGCAACAGAATCTGTCTCTATTACGCAGGGGAAAACCGCATCAATCCACCCTGGAGAATCAAAGATTAGCAGTCGACTTTTTTGGTCGTATACTGTATAATCATTTAGTTAAGTTTGGTAATACTTTTTTAAAATGTCACCCTGAGCGGAGTCGAAGGGGACATAAAAAAGGCAGACGTTCCTGTCAGCCAATCAGAGACAGAGGAGTATTTAGTGAAACATATTTATTTATTATTAATTCTCATAGCACTCATCGGTTGTTCCGGTGGCAGCAGTGATACTCAATCGGAACCTGCACCGGAGGTAAACAGTCAAGCTAAAGTCGATTCTTTTTTCAACGACTATTTTGTCTTTTTGGATTCCGTTGCCGATAGTCTCGGGCCGGAATTAAAACAGGAACGGCTTCGTGCATCGGTCATGGAGCTCGAATTTCTTTCCGGTCTCAGCGCTCATGGTAAACGGACCGATAAATCATATACCGGTTTTAAGGATATCGACCCTGCCGATGTCCGGATGTGGAAAGACTGGTACTCTGAGCATAAATAAATTTCGTCTGGGACACCTCATATGAAGGTATCAGACTATTGTCGGATTCGATGGGACAATAAGTAGCATCAGTCAGGCAAAATGCCTGATAGCATGTTTGAGACTCCTGCCTCCGCAGGAGAGGGGTAATCCTTTTCCCAGAGTTCGTGGTAAACCCCATACCCGCGTAGGCGGGTAACTCCAAAATAAATATCTAAAAACCTAAATTCAAAAGCCCGATTGTTTAAAACTTGACAAAATAAGCCATGCTTTCACATTTTACTTATGTTGTGAAAGGGTAGTTTTAAAACGGAGACATCTTCAGGTGAACATTTTTCAGCGTCTGGAATCACTCAAGAATTGGTACGATCAAAACAATTCCTATTTTAAATCAAATCTCTCATTAGCTAAAAAAGAGTTCGACCAGCTTTACAAGTCTGAGTTAACCCGATTCAGTCAACGCTCCAAACAGTTGCACAAAAAGAAAGCAAACACAATAAAAGAACTGCAAACTATCTCATACGATGACTGGGTTGAACAGCAATTTCAGAAAATGCTTAAAGAAATATCAAGAACTCTGCTCGAATCTGTTCGTGATACTCTCATACAACGATTTAAAAACTGGATTGATTCAACCTCCCGTATCGATTACGCATTCCGTATTTTAAGCTTCGAAAAGGAAATTGCGGATAAAATAATTGAAAATATGAATCTCCATGATAACCGGATAAAGATTTTAAAGGAATTATATCAGAACTGGAAAACAACCGAGGAAGAGAAATTCGACCACTGGCTGAAATCTCATCCGTACTATCTTGAGATGAATGAACTTGAATACCGCTATGATGCCATCGCTGATGATGATGCTATAACCCATTCAAATCTGCATTATTCATATGATCAGAAAGTAAAATTTCCAAAAAAGAAGACGATACCGGATAACTGGCACCGTCTTCATAAAATCTTTGATGTAAAAATCTGACTACTGTTCTAATTCCATAATATCCCACATTAGAACCGGTGGAATGCAACCCTCAGTTAAAAGAGCATCATGGAAATCGGTCAGGGAAAAATCAACACCTGTTTTTGCCTGATACGCATCCAGAAGTTTCAATATTTCCGTTTTTCCAGTCAGATAGGTCATCGGCATCGTTGGGGCAAGAGTATATTTGCGTACCTGTTTTCTGATATACTCTTTACTTGATTCGGTTTCTGAATCGAGGGCATCGTTCATCCAGTTGATACATTCCTGAACGGTAAACTGTCCGGTGTGGAGTTTCATGTCGGCTATGATGCGAGCCGCCCGGAATCTGATACCGCCTAAAATACCAAGCCATTGATTCGGGTCTTCTTCTCCAAACAGACCCTGCTCATACATCATCTGTTCGGAATACAACGCCCAACCTTCAGCCATCATCAGATTCATTTGCCATTTCCGGATTGGGTCCGGGTTTTTACCGGCAATCTGGAGCTGCAAATGATGCCCCGGATACGCTTCATGTACCGCGGAGCCTTTAAAGCCGCGACGATGAACGTACCGATATCTGCTTTCAAGTGCCTTACGGGGAAGATCATCGGGGATTGGGCGGACATAAAAATATCCCTGCTGTTCTGTGTCAAACGGTCCAGCCGGATTGTAAGCAATTCCGGCAATCATTGAACGGAGAAACGGCGGTGTCTCAACAACAGTCACCGGTGCAATATCTTCAGGAATCGATATGATTTCATTCTCTTCGATAAAAAGTTTTATCTGATTCACTTCCCAATTGTAATAATCCATGATATCCTGCTTAGTAAACACTGCCGGAACAAAAACCGAATCGTATCCGTTCTGATGATGCTCTTCGATGTAATTTTTATATTCATGATATGCTGTGTTTGCCTCTTCATAAAGAGCTTCACCAATTTTTAACAGCGAATCAGAATCATAGGAAAGGAGGTATTCATGTTGCAGTTTGTAGTCAAGGTCCTGTTTCCCTAATGCAAAAGATTTTTCATCACCCGGCTGAATCTCAGAAAGATAAATCAAAAAATCATTCATCCCTTCACGAGCTTTTGTTGATACTTTTAAAATATAATCCGCACGTTCCGGGAATTTGTTCATAAGTTCACCAGCGACTTCTTTATAAAATGTAATCGCCGATTCCAAAGACTCAGTAGCAGCTTCTATATAAATCGGAGGTGGATTTTTTATATTTTGACGGGCTGTTGAAAATAACTGGGGGACAGCTTCCATACGGTTTATCATCACGACAACTTTTTCAGAAAGTGGAGCATGGTTGGAAAGTACCAATGCATACAACCCATCAACAGCTTCATCAACATACAACTGGGGTGATCTCTTATGCCATTGGACTTTTTTCAGGTCATGCATCGCTACATCGATATTTGACTTTAAGAGTTTATAATTGATTTGGTCATGTGTCGCTAGTTTGGCATCTTTGAAACGATATAGCTTCTTTTGGAACTCCTGAAGCTGTTTTGTCATATTTCCGACCGAGCGACTTGAATAATCTGTAAATCGATTATCGTAGGAATGGATTCCCATCTGGGTTGATTTTACCGGATAGAAAGACTGCAGTGATTCTAAAATCTGAGCTCCAAGCTGGTCTAAGGTTTCTTTAGAATCAGAATGTGAAGGAAGGAAACAGGTAACAAAACCAATTAATAGTACGAGTAATTTTTTATTAATACGAATCATTATTTCTCCAGTTTTTTAAATTCGGCGAAAAATGTAACATAATTAAATCACATCCGCAAGTTTCAACCTCGATAAAATACCGAAGCTAATTCTATATGCATTGTATGAGGAAACATATCGACCGGTTTCACTTTTGGTAAAAGAAATCCGGCTTCGACCAGTTTTTGTGCGTCCCGGGCGAATGTTGCCGGATTACACGATATATACAAAATCTTCTCAGGGTTGAGTTTCACCAGCTCCTTAAGTGCTTTCGGATTGAGTCCGGCACGCGGTGGGTCAACGATTACGATGTTATATGATTTATCTTTTAAAAAATCAGATTTTAAAAATTCTTTCACAAACCCTTCAAAAAACTGAATATTAGCTACATTGTTTACTTCAGCATTGATTTTAGCCGCTATGACTGCATCTGAGACAAGTTCCACACCTACAACCTCAGATACTTTATCAGCAACCAGAATACCTATCGTCCCGGTTCCGCAGTATAAATCAAGCAGCCGGTCATCAGCAGACGGTTTCAGCATCTCAAACCCGGTTGCATACAGAACTTCAGCCTGCAGTGAGTTTGTCTGGAAGAATGAATTAGCAGTTATCCGGAACCGTTTCCCGAAAAGTTTCTCTTCTATAAATCCGGGACCGTATAATGTCTCTTCAACTTCAGCAACAGCGATGTTCGACTTCTGACCATTCTGTCCATGAATGATCGTTGTAATCTGCGGAAATGCCTGAGTCATTTCTGAAACTAGTTTTTCTTTTTCCGGAAAGTCACCATAATTTGTGACGATGTTTACCATTAATTGATCGGTCTGTTTTGTTTGACGAAGCATAAAAAAGCGCATATAGCCATGATGTTCTGTGACGTCGTAAACCGGTATATCATTTTTTTCAATATAATCCCGCATCCATCTGACTAAATCTCCATCGGTCGACTGAGAGATATGACATTCGTCTAAGTTAAAAATATCATGAAAAGAACCCCGCTTATGCAGACCTAATGTAAATGTATCATCGTACCGGTTAAAAGAATACTCCATTTTGTTACGGTAATGCAGTTGTTCTACCGAAGGGACAATCTCAGCAATCTCAACTCCGGATAAAGCACCTATCCGCTCGATACAATCTTTCACCTGTTTTTGTTTGTATGCCAGCTGGTCTTCGTATTTCAAATCGAGCCAGGTACAACCACCGCATTCTTCAAAATGTTTACATAGAGCATCAATCCGTTTTTCAGATTTTTTAATTATCTCACGGGTTATACCGTTATAATATCTTCGTTTATCTCTCGTGATTTCGCAAAGAACAGTTTCCCCCGGAAGTCCTCCTTTGAGAAAAATAACTTTCCCGTCAATATGGCCGACCGCTTTACCGTCGAAAGCTAAATCGGTTATCTCGACTTCATGCAGTTTAATCTTCGTGTCCATTTCGCTCCGATACGCAGAGTTGATCAGCGTTGTCACATTCTTTTGTTTCTATCTGTATCGTTCCATGATTAATCTTAAATTTCTCACAAAGCATCCGGTTGATTACTTTGACAATTCTCGGACCATCCTGAAGTTCGCTCTCATCCAGACAAACATGGCAGGAAAGGGCAATCTCCTTCGAAGAGAGTGACCAGATATGGAGATCATGGACATCGTTTATTTTTTCAATTCGGTTAATAGCTTTTTTTACTTCATCAAAATCAATACTGGGCGGTACCGCTTCTAAAAATATTAGTACAGCCTCTTTGATTACAAGATACGACGACCAGAAAATCATCAAGGCAATAATCACCGAGAGAATCGTATCAATAACATAGATTTCTGTCATCATAATAATGACACCGCCAATGATTACAGCACCGGAAGATAAAGCGTCATAGGCCATATGCAGAAAGGCTGTTTTCATATTCAATGATTTCCCTTTTTCTGAATGTAGCAGAAAGATGGAAAAAATATTCCCTAAAAATCCGATGATTGCCACAGTCAGAAAAAGATACGGATGGGTAAGTTCCTGCGGGTTGAGAAACCGTTCATACGCTTCCATCATAATAAAAATAGCAATGACAATCAACGAGACCGCCGAGATAAACGCTGTCATTACTTCTATTCTGAGAAAACCGTAAGTCTTTTTTTTAGTTGGCGGTAACTCAGAACCTTTAACCCCAAGCCATGCCAGAATCAGAGCGGCAACATCAGAAAGGTTATGTACCGCGTCAGCAATCAAAGCCAGGTAGCCTGAGATGAACCCGCCTATAAATTCAGCAATTGTTATGACTGAATTAAAGAGGATTGTCCAGAAAAGTTTTTTTCCGGATACCGGATGGTCATGATTATGGTTGTGTACATGTGCCATAGCGTGAAATATAAGAAATTAATATTGAGAATGTAATGTATTATTTCAAGAATTTTTGAAGCATTTTCATTGAACCGAAATGATACGCTTCATGGTAGGGGAGAGCAAGCAACGCATCTGCAAAAGAGGTCAATCTCATTCCGAAAGAAACTAACACCGGTTCTTCGTACTTTTCATTCTGATACTTGAGAATATCTTTTTCGATTTGCTGAAGAGATATTGTTAATCGTTTAATAATATCAGATATCGCGGGAATAGATTCATCAAAATCAGCCGGTGAGGTACCTTTGGCAAAATATTTTATATAAGATTCTGGTATATGCATCTCAAGATTTGTGCGTCTGTACAAAAGTGATTCCTGTACGGTCAGAATATGTCCGGCATGCCAGTATATATGGTTGGAAAAACCGTCTGGAATAAATGTCAGGTTTTTTTGGCTGACTGATTCAATCAGATTCAGGTTTTTCTCCCTGAGAATCCTTAAATCATCCAGTGCTTTTTCTAAAAAATATTTTGTCATATTATCTTAAGAGTTTGAGTGCGAAAAATCCCAGTATCAGAAGAACTACGAAGGCAATCGCAAGCGTGTTGAAATATTTATCAATAATTTCTTTTATCTTATCACCGTACTTTTTGTAGAGCATGCCGATCAGTCCGGCTACAACAAAAAACCGTAAAGATCTGCTGATTACTGAAGCGATTAGAAAAGGAATAAAACTCATTTGAAAAAAACCGGCAGCTATCGTAAACACCTTATACGGAATCGGAGTAAAACCGGCGATTCCTACTGCCCAGGCACCGACTTTCATCCCGCCTATCTCTTTTTCAGAAAACCAATACTGAGCCGTCTGAAGCAATTGGTCCGGGTCTGTTCCGGAAATCGATGCAGTCATCGATAACATCTTTTCACCGATTAAATCAAATGCCGAAAGGCCGATAAGATATCCAATCACACCCCCGATGACAGAACCGATTGAGCAGACTAAAGCAAACTTAAACCATTTTTTGTAAGCACCCATACAGAGAGCAATTAACAAGGCGTCCGGCGGGATTGGGAAAAAAGATGCTTCGGCAAGTGAGAGAAAAAAAAGTGCAGTCAGGGAATGTTTTGATTCAGCTAATTTCAGCACCCAGTCGTACAATGAACGCATCCAGCGAAGCGGGGCAGTGATGACAGATTTCATCTATGTAGATTCCTTAGTATCTTCGTTATTGACCTTTTTCTCAAGTTTCATTCTGAGAATCCGGTTCTCTTCAATTTCTAAAACAGTAACTTCAATATCTTCAATTTCAATAACCTGATTTTTATTCGGCA